>CAZEIB010000393.1:0-1797 GCA_964511785.1 uncultured Oscillospiraceae bacterium | reverse complement strand
TATGATAACTACCGTGGTGCTATCTGTTATGTTCGCATTGTAGCCGGCAGTATTAAAGCCGGTATGCGTATGCGTTTAATGGAAGGAGAAAAAGAGTTTGAAGTAGTAGAAGTAGGTACTTTCCACCCTGGTTTTTCTCCTTGCGATACCTTGTATCCCGGTGATGTAGGCTATGTGGCCGCCTCTATTAAAGATGTTAGAGATACAAGGGTTGGCGATACCATTACCGATGCGGAAAACCCTGCTTTAGCGCCTTTACCCGGCTATAGACAAGTAACCCCCATGGTTTTTTGTGGTATTTACCCTGCCGATGGGGCTGATTATGAATTTTTAAAAGATTCTTTAGAAAAACTTCGCATGAACGATGCCTCTTTATCTTTCGACCCTGAAACCTCTATTGCTCTAGGTTATGGTTTCCGTTGTGGCTTTTTAGGGCTTTTACATATGGAAATTATTACAGAACGCCTTGAAAGGGAATTTGACTTATCTATTGTCACCACTGCTCCTTCTGTAGAATATAAAGTAGTGAAACTCAACGGGGAATCTATTGAAATTGATAATCCTACTAACCTGCCCAATGCAGGTGAAATTGAGTACATGGAAGAACCCTTTGTTGATGCTTCCATCTTTACCCCTCAAGAGTATGTAGGAACCATTATGGATTTATGCCAAGAGAAGCGGGGCACTTTTATTGATATGCAATATGAAGGGAGTCGTGTTAAGCTACTATACACTATGCCTTTAAATGAAATTATTTATGATTTTTTTGACCAAATTAAAAGTCGTTCCAAAGGCTACGCTTCCTTTGATTATGAAATGAAAGGCTACCAACGTAGTAACTTGGTAAAGTTGGATATTTTACTGAATGGCGATATATGTGATGCTTTTTCCTTAATTGTACATCAAGATAAAGCTTATGCCCGTGGGCGAAATATTGCAGAAAAACTGAAAGATGTTATTCCAAGGCAAATGTTTGAAGTACCTATTCAAGCTGCCATTGGTGGAAAAGTGATTGCAAGAGAAACTGTCCGCGCCCTTCGTAAAGATGTATTAGCCAAATGTTATGGTGGAGATATTTCCCGTAAAAAGAAACTTCTTGAAAAACAAAAAGAAGGGAAAAAGCGGATGCGTCAATTTGGTACGGTGGAGTTGCCTAGTGAAGCCTTTATGGCGGTACTTAAAATGGATTCTTAACAAATCCATTGTTCTTCTTAAAACAATTAAAATGAACCTGTGCTGTTTGCATAGGTTCATTTTAATTATTTCTTTTATTTTTTCATTTTTTCATTAGCGGATTTTTTAAATAGGTTTTATACTGTTTTATAAAACTTTTACCATTAAATTGACAGCTGCTTTTCTATTTTTTTTCTTCTATTGGAACCCTTTGACTATGGAGTTGCATATCTTTTTCTTCATGTTTAATCTCCAGCATCAAAACAAAGTTAATCGCAACCCTTAAAATAACAATGGCCCCCAGCATTAATATATTATTGAAGTTTGTAGCACTAATGGTGCCTAGCACTTCTCCCCCTAACATAAAGGCCAATGCTGTAGAAGTTCCTTTTGCTAGTCCCAAACCTACATAAGGATTTTTTTTGAAATAAGCAATGGTGTTAGTAATACCGGTAATAATTAAAACCAGTATTCCTACTCCTTCCAACAATAACTTCCCAATCTCCGCACTACAAGCGATTACCTCATGTAAACCATGAATAAACCCTTCCATCTTCAAGCCTCCTATAGATTTTTTCCAGTAAAGTATATCATATTTTCTTCATTCCTGGAAGATTCTCTGAG
>CAZEIB010000392.1:0-1798 GCA_964511785.1 uncultured Oscillospiraceae bacterium | reverse complement strand
AAATCGGGGTTAAAATAATATTAATATCTCTTTTTACTGCTAAAGAGATAAAGTTTTCCATAATAGTAAAGTGTTCTTCCGATAAAGGCTTTACTTGGTAATAGTCAGCCAAACAATCACTGTGGAACCACTGTGTATGATAGATGGGGTTTTCAGGTAGTACACCGGGCAAAATAGTAATTGATTGGGTTTGTTCAAAAAGAATATTATGGTCCTTATCTGTTCCCTTAATGGTAATAGGAAAAGTTCCCAGAGGGCTATCTTCTTTTGTAGTTACTTTAATCCAAATAGAGCGCCACTGGTCTGCCACTAAAGGTTGCAATGAAGGAAGAGTGAGGAGGGAAAGCCTATCGGGGAAAAGGCTGGGGGAGGTGGTTATGTATCGAGGATCATTTAGGTTTGGATGACAAGGATAGTTGCTTGGGCTTAACTCTACCTTGTAAGTAGATTACCTCTGTCCTATAGGAGGCATTAAGAAAGTAAGCAAATTGAAAAGAAAGTGCATCTTTTTGTAGAAGAGTTAAAGGGGTATAAAGTCCCTCGGGGGCTTTATTAGGAAAAACCTTTGTTAAAGAACTTAGAAAACGGGTGTTCATTTCCATTTAAGTCATCCTTTCAATATTTGTTAGTGGCGAAATAAATAAAACAGGTAGTAAAAACTACCTGTAATTTATAAGGTGATAAATTTTTGAAATTCCGGTAAAATACCAATACCATCGGGATAATGGGCGGCAAACTGAGGCACAGCATGGCTGGGGAAAGAATTGCCTTCTATAAAAGAGGGTCCGTTTGGGGTGATGGCAACATCCCAAGCAATATACTTCATTTGAGGCACTTTTTTAGAAGCGGCTAAACACATTTGTTTTACTTCTTCCCAAGAAGGAATTTGAAAACCTATAATAGGTACTCCTGTCATAGGGTGTGTAGTAAAAGTATTTCCCTGCTTATCAGCACCTACAGTTAAAATAGTTCCACTTTCTAAATCTACCCGAGCAGCCATTCCGCCACAATCCACATTGTCCATAATTTTACCATTGCCAATGCGTAAAAAAGCATAAACAATCCCTTGATCTTTATCTCCTAGCAAAGTAGCTACTCGTACAGTATTAACGGAAGTTGGGCATAGCTGATTTAAAGTGGGATGCTGCATTATCACTTCTTCAACAATATAAGGACCGTTGTTTTTTAAGTTTTGTAAAAGTGTATTTGTCTTTTCATCATTATGCCAACTATCACAAGTACATTTTTCTATTCCTTGACCACTGGATCCTTCCAAAGGTTTTATAATTATTTGTGATAAGGTAGAAAGAAAAAGAACAAAATCGGCTAGTAAAGTATCTTGATTAATAACCATCCATTTACGGTTGACCTCTTTGGAAAAAAGGGTATTAAATTGGGCTTTATCATCAAAAAAATGCCAATATTCTTTAGGGTTCATCTTGCGTACAATTTCATTAGATATTCCTCTTGTAATTTGGGTTTTGCGCTGAGTTTTATTCAATTTATAAAATGCGGCAATTTTGTAATCCACATAACCTGCATTATATTTAACGGCACAATAAAGCATATCAAATAAAAGCCAAATTCGGTTTTTACCACTGCGTTCTTTTAATAATGAAGTGGTGGTCCACATGGCACTGTAATCCATTTGCAATGCTCTTTTAATTAAAAAACGGATTCGATTCATTATATCCTTCCTCACGAAAAAATAAAATTAAACATTGAAGCGGAACAAGGTAACATCTCCATCTTTCATAGTATACTCTTTCCCTTCACTGCGTACCAGTCCTTTTTCTCG
>CAZEIB010000391.1:429-1802 GCA_964511785.1 uncultured Oscillospiraceae bacterium | reverse complement strand
AAATCTACTTCCACTTTGTCTTCATAGGGTCCAAACGCACATAGGGAAAGGACTACAGGTTTCATTCTTCTCCCTCCCATATTTCTTCCATGGTTTTTTGCAAATATTTTTGCTGATTATCTGTTAAGTTAGCACCTAATTGTTGATAATATAAGCGATTCATCAATTCCATAGGGTTTTGATTCGTGATTTCTTCTTCAAGGTTTTCATTTTGACTTATTTTTTTCGTACGGCTGTTATCATAGCCTAACTGCATTAGTTTTGGATAATAAATAGTCAATCGTCCAAAAGCGTTTGGAACCTCTTCTTCATCAGTTAAAATTACTGATGTATAGTTGTTTTCCTTTTCAATACCCACCCTGTCTATTATTTCCTCAAAAGTTCCTTTTATCTGAACAAGGTCATGTAATGGGGCTAATGGAACCTTTTTATAGCTAATATTCCCTTTTTCTTTACAATCTATAATAACTACACTTTTTTTATGTTTTGCCTCTGAAAAAGAATATTTTAAGGGCGAGCCAGCATAACATATATGCTCTTTATACATGCTTTGGCTTTTATGTAAGTGGCCAAGAGCCACATAATCAAATTTTTCAAAGGTTTGGTAACTTACTTTATCAAGGCCGCCAATGGATAGTTCTTCCGACTCGCTGGTTAGTCCTCCCAAAACAAATTGATGACATAGTAAAATATTTCGCCTGTTTTTATCAAAATCCATATTATCTACTACAGTATCCAAGGCCCATTGATAACTGTTATCCTCTTCTTTATCTTGAGGATAATAGTATTTTACCTGCGCAGGTTTTATAAAAGGCAGTAAATAAATGGCAATAGGGCCGTAATCATCTTCTAATAAAATAGGTTTTACTTCACCTTTGAAAGCAGAAGAAATATAAATTTCCTCTTTTTGTAAAAATTGATTTCCAAAGGCTAACCTCTTAGAGGAATCGTGATTGCCACTAATCATAAACACCTTCAGTTTTTCATTTTTACACTTGACTAAAAAACCATCCAACAAGCTAACTGCTTCTTCTGTTGGCATAGGCTTATCATAAATATCACCACTTAATAAAATGCTTTCCACTTTTTCTTTTTTAGCAATGGACAGAATTTGATTTAAAATATGTTTTTGTTCTTCAATCATGGAAAACTGATATATTTTTTTGCCTAAATGCAAGTCTGAACTATGTAAAAACTTCACTTTTTTCTCCCTTTCAAGGAAATATGTTTATTAACCTATTACTTCCAACCTTTCACCGGGAAAATCAATTTCCACCACTTTATCTATAAAAGTATCTACCCCTATAATACCTTCTATTTTAAAGTGATAGCCTATTTCTGCCATTTCTTTCATTAAAATAATTTTTTTATGC
>CAZEIB010000391.1:0-419 GCA_964511785.1 uncultured Oscillospiraceae bacterium | reverse complement strand
TCTTGTCCGTTGATTTTTATTTCTTCATTTTCTACCCAACCAGACATTTTTTGGCTTTTCCCTCCGGTAACATACATTTTTTCATTTCCACCTTTGTTGAATTGCTCCCATTCTTTCCAAGTATTTTTAATAATAATACTTTGGTTGGAGCCACTATCAAGCCCAAGGGGAATCACTTTTTCACGAATTTCTACCCAAAGCATCGGAAAAAAATCTGAATATAAAGATGCTCTTGTTTTATATTTTTTACTTTCTATCCGCTTAATCCATTGATTTTTAAAGTCAATTTTCCAAGCAAAATTTTTCAATATATCATAGCCTATTATGCCGTCTAAAGTAATTGTTTTTCCATCATGGATAGGAAAAGATAAATACTCATTTTGTAAAATCATACATTTTTTATTTTGTATTCTTAGTCC
>CAZEIB010000390.1:910-1804 GCA_964511785.1 uncultured Oscillospiraceae bacterium | reverse complement strand
GAGAAAAACCCACGATACCAAAAGAAATAGGAAGCACCCATAATACAGCTAAAGCCATACGCCAGTTTACAAACAAAAGACTGATGGAAATGACTGTAGTGGAACCTATTGCGCCAAATAACCCTGGAATAAAGTGAGAAAAAACACTTTCGAGAGTGGTACAGTCCGTCATAATAGTGTTGGTCAGGTCAGCCAGGTCTTTTTTTCCAAAAAAAGAAAGAGGTAGTTTTCGCAAGCGTTCCGCTATGGTGATACGCCGCACCCCACTTTCCATGTAAGTGGCATAATAAGTAGCTCCATACTGGAATTTTGTTGCCAACATAATGAGGAAAATGCAAAGAATACAGCCGATAATATAAAATATCGCACGGTCAATTGCCTTTTCTCCCCTAAGTAAATCCGAAACAACCATTAGTAAAAGACTGATGGGAAGCATGAAAGTCATATTTTGTAGAAAGCTGCCAATCACGCCTTTAATAAGGTCTTTCGCCCCTTTTTTAGACAATGCAAATCGTTTTTGTAATTTCTTAATCATAGAGCCTGCGCCTCCTTTTCAACTTTCCATTGTATTGCATTGTTATAATCATCCCACATTTTTCGGAAGACCCCATTATGTCCAAGGAGCTCCCTTGTATTTCCTTCTTCTACAACTTCACCATTTTCCAGCACAAAAATCCGGTCTGCATTGACTACTGTGGACAAACGGTGTGCAATCATAATCACTGTTTTCCCTTTAGAAAGTTCCGAAAGAGCCTGCTGAACACGTACTTCATTGTCTGGATCAGCAAAGGCAGTGGCTTCATCCAACACAAGAATAGGAGCATTCTTTAGAATAGCTCTGGCAATGACAATACGTTGCTGCTCTCCTCCGGAAAGATAAGTACCTTTGGAACC
>CAZEIB010000390.1:0-856 GCA_964511785.1 uncultured Oscillospiraceae bacterium | reverse complement strand
TAACGGTATCTATCCCTTGAGGAAGCTTTTCAATAATATCCATGCACTGGGCAGCTTCCAGTGCTTTCATAATTTCATCCCGGGTTGCCTCCCGCCGTCCCATTGCCACATTTTCCAGTATTGAAGTTTTAATTAATCGGCTGTTTTGGAATACAAAGGAAACGATATTCATCAGGTCTTCTTTAGGAATTTCCTTAACATCTATTCCACCAATTAAAACCCTACCTTTTTGCGGGTCAAAAAACCGAGAAATTAAATTAGCAAGTGTTGTTTTTCCTCCTCCGGAAGGTCCAACAAAAGCGACCTTCTCTCCAGCATTTATTGCTACTGATACATTTGTAAGCGCATTTTTATTGCCGTCATAGCTATAACTGACATTTTCTATTTTAACTGAAAAATCAGCAGGAATCCGCGTTGCCGAATCCTCCGGCAGCGGCTGCATTTCCAGAACACTATCAACGCGCTTTAAGGCATCATCCACAATCATTGCATTCTCGCTCTGATACATAATTTTCGTTAATGTTAAAGAGATAATGGGGGTAATGATTACATAAAACATAAAATTCAGGATAAAATCTGTGGTAACGCTATTTCGCGTAAAAAACATGGCTGCTCCTATCAAAAAAGCAAAGACACTGTGAATGGCCGCTGTATAGAAAACCATTGGCATACAAAGTTCTTTGGTATAGGAAATAACCCATTTTTTATAATTATCAATAGAGGCCTTAAACTTTTTAAAAGAAAACACAGTCTGTCCAAAGGTTTTAACCACTGGAATCCCTCGCACATACCCCACTGCTTCGTTAGACATATCTTCTAAGGCATCATTATATTGTGCCATTCTTTTTTTAAGATT
>CAZEIB010000389.1:0-1808 GCA_964511785.1 uncultured Oscillospiraceae bacterium | reverse complement strand
TAAACTGGCTCTATCAATAGCATCAGCAAAATCGTTTCTATTAATTTGGGCTTTGGTAATAAAATCAGCAGGTAATATTTGCCTGTAATTAATGTATTCTCCTGCTAATAAAATGGTTAACAACTCTGTTTTACCAAAAGATGCCATTAAATAATTTTTTTCTAAGGTAATGGTTACTTCTTCCTCTGTATCTTCTAAAATACGGGAAAGTTCCAAAGCCACTTTACCTCTTGGGCTACTTTACCGGGAATAATGGCATTGATTTTTTCTTCTCCTTGAGGAAGGCTGTAGTCCCCTTCAATTTTTTGCATAGCCAATCTAAAACCGTCTAAGGCTACCATACGCATTTCTTTTTGGGTTATTTCAAGTAAGCAACCTGTTAAAATCTGTCTACTTTCATCTGTGGCAATAGAAAAAACTACTTTACTTATCATATCCTTTAATTGTTTTTGTTCCATAACAAAAGTACTGCCGTATTCCATTTCTCTGGTCATAGGAAAATCAATAGCAGACATACCTGCCAAGTTGGTTCGGCTATTTAAACAAGTAATTAAAGCAGATAGATTTTCTTTTAATTTAATTTCAACTATTCCTGTAGGTAATTTACGAATAATTTCTGTAAGTAATCTACCGGGAAGAACAACAGAACCTTCTTGTGTAATTTGAGCATCTATATAAGATTGTATGGTTAAATTACCATCAGTACAAGTTAATTGCAATCCTTTTGACGTAGTTTCCAGTAGAACTCCTTCAAAAATAGGTTTTGCAGGCCTTGGAGATAAAGCTTTGGTTACAATATTAAGCCCTGCCAGTAACTGATGGGACTGGCAAGTTAAAAGCATAAAATCAACCTTTCTAGATAGTTATAATAATATATATAAAATAGAAGTAGTAGTAGGGGGTGTTAAACTTGTGGAAAAGGGATTAAACCCTGTAAGCAGCCAAGAAAAAGTTAATAGAAAAACCATGTGGATAACCGACATATTATTTTTTTTATTGTTAATAAATTTAAAAAATAATATTTTATATGTTTTATTAAAAAAATAATATATAAAAAGAAAAAATATGTAAGAAAATGGCTGACAAAAACTTTATTTTTAATGGTATTTTATTTGTTATCCCCAAAATTAACAGTTGGGGATAAACCTTTTGTGGATATAAAAAACGAGAAACTAATAGATTTTAAAAAAATAATTTAAAAGAATTAACAGTTTTTTACACTATTTTACTTTAATAAGCATGGTGTTTTGTTCATCCATTTCAACAGTTAAAAGACCGTCTTTTTCAAGTTGACGCATTACGTCAGAAAACCGTTTAAAGCCGATGTTTTTTTCTGAAAAAGTAGGATAATCTGATTGAATGGCTCCTTTTAAAATACTGGGGTTAATTCTTTCAAAACCTTCATCTTTATAATGGTTCAACTTATCTGTAAAAATAGCTTTCCAGTTGTCTTTGGTAATTTCTTGAAGCTGAGAAGGTTCTTGATTTTTAAGAGAAACTACCACATTATAATGATCTTGTCTTACATCAATAAAGTTAGTAATTTAAAAAAAGTAGAACAACCATAATCTTTTTCATTAAAATCTGGTCGGAGACGTAAAATAATGTTTTTTAAGACACTTGCATAAATTTCGTCTTGATCTTGTTCGTCAAAAATATTTTCAATAAGCTTTATTAAAGCCCTTTCATCCAATATATCATTTTGATCATCAGAATTATTGTTATTCTTTTTCTTTTCATTTATATCAGAAGTAAAAGTACCTACAGTTTCTAAAAATTGAAATTCATTACATGCTTTAATAAAAACA
>CAZEIB010000388.1:1157-1809 GCA_964511785.1 uncultured Oscillospiraceae bacterium | reverse complement strand
AATTTCTATAGTTATACCTGTTTTTAATAGCCAAGATTATCTTGTTCAATGCCTGGATAGTTTGTTAAGGCAAACCTTTTCGTATTTTGAAATTATTTGTGTAGATGATCTATCAACAGATCATTCAGCCTCTATTATTTCTGACTACATGGCAAAAGATTCTCGAATTCGTTATTTCCAAATGCCTCGTCAATCTTATGCTGGTGTCTGTAGAAACAAAGGGCTTGAATTGGTGCAAGGTAAGTATGTTATTTTCTTAGATTCTGACGATTTTTTCGCTGAAACTTTACTTGAAAAAGCTTATTGCACAGCTGTTGAAACAGGAGCACAAGTAACTGCTTTTGATTACTACGAATACGATAATCAAACTACTGCTTTATATTTCAAGCCCAGTCTTCGTCAACATTTATTACCTTTTAATGATAAAAAAGTTTTTAGTTATCGCGATATTCCTCAAAGAATTTTAGATATAATTGTTCCGGTCCCTTGGAATAAATTATACTTAACCGACTACCTTAAGAATAACCAATTGTCATTTCTAGATACCTCTACAACAAACGATGTAACTTTTGCTGCTCTTTCTTTAGCTTTTGCGGAAAAAATCACCCATATTGAAGAACGCTCTAGTGGATGGCATCAAATAAGTTTCAAA
>CAZEIB010000388.1:611-1147 GCA_964511785.1 uncultured Oscillospiraceae bacterium | reverse complement strand
CGGATAAACTTAACAACTTCAATCACCAGCAAAAAAATAAAAAACATGGATAATATTATTAGAGCCGTTAAAGCCGTTGAAGAACATTTACATTCTCTTCCTAGTTTTTCTTTATACCAAGAGTCTTTAGAATATTTTGTTATTTCTAAATATGCTTTTAGCTATAATACCTATGCGAAAACTGCTTCCCATAAAGCCTTTAAACCTTACTATAAACATGTACATGCTATCTACAATTCTCCCGACTACAACCATTTTCTTCCTTCTAATGAATCTGAAGAGGACCTCCATCGCTTATATTCTCATATTCGAGATATTCCTTATCCCATATTTGTAGTTAAACGAACCATTAAGTTCCTTGTTAAAACTATTGGCAAAAAAATCTTACGTGTCTTAAATAAAATTGGTTTCCCTTTTTCAACTTTTGCAGGTTTAAAGCTTTATTTGCGCATGAAGCGCTATGGTCAGCCAATTAGAGATGCCTTGAACCAAAGAGAAAAAAGAGAGAAAAAAATCATTCTTTCTTTAACCAGTTA
>CAZEIB010000388.1:0-601 GCA_964511785.1 uncultured Oscillospiraceae bacterium | reverse complement strand
TGCCCGTGATATTTCTACCGCCTTGGTGTTGCGCTGTTTAGAAAATCAAACTGTCAAACCTGATAAAATCATTTTGGTATTAGCAAAAGATCAGTATCCAAATGAAAAAATTCCAGCTTTTTTGAAAAAGCACCAACATATTTCCAAAATAGATGTGATCTTTACAGAAGATTTACGCTCCCATAAAAAATATCACTATGCCTTAACCCATTACCCGGAAGACATTGTTATTACCTTTGACGACGATCTTTATGTCCCTTCTGATGCTGTTGAGCAACTAATGCTATCCTATCAACAATACCCAAAAGCCATTAGTACTTTATATGCCCACGCTCTTCGCTTTGATACTCAAAAAGTTCCCTTACCTTATGTGAAATGGCACCGTAGCCTTTTAACACCCATTAACCTTCCATCTATGAAAATTCTTCCTTTAACTGGCGGTGGAACTCTTTACCCTCCCCACACCATTCATCCAGAAGCTTTTAATATTGCAAAAATGAAAGAGTTATGTTTTCATGCCGATGATATATGGATGAAAATAATGGCAGTTTTAATGGGCACCCCAACCGTTTTAGTAAAGCCTTTTGATGCTTTAAATGAA
>CAZEIB010000387.1:0-1811 GCA_964511785.1 uncultured Oscillospiraceae bacterium | reverse complement strand
ATAAAAACAATACTTCATCTTCTTTACGTAAGCCCTTGGTCATTTCCAGCACTTTTTCCGTAGCCAAAATACTGTTTTCATCCAGTACGGGGTGCCCTCCTTCAAAAATTTTAAAATCTCCAATAGCTCCTTTACTGTGGTGATATTTGGTAATCACTATCCCCTTATCAATTTTCTCGCCAAGGCTTTCGTAGGCGGCTTTGGCCATAGACCAAGCAGCCTTCCCCACAGCAACCAATAAAAATCTTCCCCTTTTTTTAGATAGATGAAATCCTTGGGATAAATAAAGTTTTTCAAGTTCTTCCTTCACCGCTTTTTGAGGCATATTTTTTTCAATGGCCTTTGTTACAATTCCCATGGCTTCTTCAAACATGTAAACCCCTCATTCTGTCTTTTTTCTTGTTATTATCATATCATAAAAGCCCGTAAAATAAGCCTTTGTGAAAAAATATAGTTTTACTAAACAAAAAGTTTAAAATACCTATTGCTTTTATTTTTTTTTGCCCTATAATAAAAAAGGTTGGTTTTTATACCACCATATTTTTATCCTTGAAAGGAAGGAATGGTTTATGAAAAAACTGGTTTCTTTTACCCTGGTACTGGTATCCCTTATTTCCCTGTTGCTCCCTGTTTTAGGAGAAAACTTCACCGATGAGATGAAAATTCCCTATACGGCTGATTTATCTAAAGAAGACGGATCAGATTCCGTTGAGCGCCTTGGAGACCATGAGAATTCTCCTTATTTTACCCATCCCGATTTTTACAACATGGAAAACAGCGATACCTTAACCATACTGCCAAAGTTTAAAACTCAGCAACAAACCAGCGAATGGTCTTGTGGGGTTACCAGCGCAGTAATGGCCCTTGACTACTTAGGTCTTTTAAATGAGCACAACGAAGAAACCTTGGCTGTCTTTAGGCCTAAAGGGTTAACCAGCGGTAAAGAAGGAATCCAGCCTTCCTCTACCAGTTTATTGCAATTATTGGGTATTTTTGAAAACATTGAAGGGCTTTCCACCCTTTCTACTTTAGATTATAAAAAAGAAGGAAAAGAACTGGCTTTAAGTGATATTCCTGCCTTTTTAGCCCAAAACAAACCTATGTTAATCGGTTGGAACGACTGGGGCGGCCACTGGCAAGTCATCATCGGTTACGATACCATGGGCACCGAAACCGAGCAGGATGACGTAATTATCGTTGCCGATCCTTACGATACTACCGACCACAACCAAGACGGCTACGGCATTTACCCTGCCGAACGGTTTTTTTACAATTTTACTATGTATAACTTTTTTAACGAAGAGGATGGAAACGACCAGTTATTTATTGTGGTAGATAAAAAATAGTTTCCTCTTTCATCATTAAAACATCATAACAGGTGTGGAAAATTCCACACCTGTTATGATTAAGAAGTCTCAACTTATAAGTTGGAATAAATAAAGGGCTAATACCCCTTTGTTTAAAATTGAACCCTAGCGATACACATCGCTAGGGTTCATAATTTTTATTTAACAAATTCTTCACTAAAAATTCATCTGCCTTAACTCTAACAGAGGAGTAAGACAAGTTTGCAACCTGAAATAAAACTTCACTTGTTAAAAGGGTTTATATTTCTCCATAACCTTTCTCCTTTATTCTTCTATTGCGACAGCTGTAGAACCCTTTACTTCCTCATAGCCTTTTATGGTTTTTTCTTCAATTAAATCTACAGCTCTCTGAACACCCTTTTCTGTTATCATGCCCTTTTGTACCTCTTTGGCATTTACTGCATATTCCTTGTTTTGGGTTAATTCCAAAAGCTTTTTACCAAA
>CAZEIB010000386.1:0-1813 GCA_964511785.1 uncultured Oscillospiraceae bacterium | reverse complement strand
CAAAATAATATTATCGATATTTCCCCACTGCCTGATGGATTATCGTTGCAATGGTCCACCAGTTTTAGACTGCAAAAGCACAAAATGGAGCATTTTGAGTTAATCAAAAAAGGAGAACATCGTTTTCCAAACCCTGTAAAAGGAAGATTTAGCAACGATTTAGGATATGAATTTTCTGTGCCTTGGGCAAGCTATAGCCACGAAACCAATGAAATTGTTTTAAATTTGCAAAAGCTATCTCCAGGAGACTATTCTTTTATACAAATCTGGAAGGGTATTGAGGAGAGTGAACAGCCTGCGAGAAGAATGCTCGCTGTAAATGAAGATGACAAAATAACCTTCGATGGAAAGTTTTCCGGTTCGCTATACCATAGTTTTACCATAAAGGAACCACCGGCGCCTATTGAAGTTACTATAAATAAAGAGTGGGTTGGTGGGCCAGAAGGTAAACCGGAAGTGGCCTTAACCTTATACCGCCATATTGAGGCAGATGAGGAGAACAAGGAAGAATTAGAAACCGTTACCTTAAATGGAACAGAGCAACCACCTTGGAGCCATACTTTTGACAATTTAGATAAAGAGAACCCTCAAGGGCAAGAGTACATTTATACCGTTGATGAAAAAGTTGTGCCTGAAAACTATAAAAAAACCCTTGGAACCAATGGCTTAACAGTAATAAACACCTATGTAAGCCCAAAAGCAAGCTTAAAAATAGTAAAACAATGGTTGAAAGCCGATGGTAGTTTAGATTCTTCACCGGAATATTTGTATACAGATGTGAAGGTAAATGTTTATCAAGGTACGAAAATTATCGGTTTACAACAACCTTTAACTTCCCAAGGCCAACTAATCGTTACCGACATTGCTTTAACAGATGAAAATGGCGTATCTATTGCCTATACTGTTACAGAAGAAAGCATTATGGGTAAAACTCCTGGAGAAGCAGGGTATACTGTAGCGATCAATGAAACCATTCATGAAACAACAGACGGAAAAGAACTGTTATTTACTATCACCAATCAAAAAAAGCCAATTCCTTTAGGGCAAATAACCTTAAAGAAAACCGATGAAGGAAACCTTCCCTTAGCAAATGCGGTTTTTGCCTTATATAAAAAAGATGACCAAGGAAGAGAAGGTTTAATTAAAGAAAACCTAATAACCAATGCTTCTGGAATTATTTTCCTTGAAGATATGACTGAGGGAGAGTATATATTTAAAGAGACCCAAGCCCCTCAAGGTTATGAAATTATTACACAAAGCAAAGCTTTTACTTTACTTCCCGGAGAAAGGAAAGAAATAACCTTTGTAAATAAACTTCTTCCTCCTGTTACAAAAACTGTAACCATTACCAAAGAATGGGTAGGGGGGCCGGAAAGTAAACCGGAAGTATCTTTAACCTTATATCGTCATGTGGGTACAAGTAGTAGCAGCAAAGAAGAAATAGTCACGGTTTTATTAACAGGAAGAGAAACTACCCCTTGGAGCCATACTTTTGACAATTTAGATAAAGAGAACCCTCAAGGGCAAGAGTACATTTATACCGTTGATGAAAAAACTGTGCCTGAAAACTACAAAAAAGCCCTTGGAACCAATGGTTTAACAGTAATAAATAGCTATATTGAAAAAACCTATGGCAGTGTAAAAGTAGTGAAAAACTGGCTTAATGAACAGGGAAATTACTTGGCACCACCAAACTATGAAAAAATTCCGGTAAAAATAAGCATATATGGAAATGGAATAAAAATTGGAGACTATTTGTTAAATAACCAAGGTACTTTGCAAATATATAACCTCCCCTTTACAGATACTATGG
>CAZEIB010000385.1:0-1814 GCA_964511785.1 uncultured Oscillospiraceae bacterium | reverse complement strand
TTAAAAGAACAAGAGGCCAGTCAAGGCCCTGTATACATTGACCTATCTATTAAAATTAATAACGAACTAGCAGGAACTATAAAAGTTAAAAGCGGTGCCTTTAAAGAAAGCCTTGAAGAAAAAGATTTTTTAATTTTTGAAAAAGCTGTATTAATGGTAAATGGTATAGAAGAAGAAAGGACCATTACCCATATAGGCCTATTTGACGAGAAAACCTATATTGCTTATGAAAGCGACCCAACCATAGGTTTTTTACTAAAGCAAGAGGAAGAGAAAAAAGAAGAAGTGGTGCTTCTTTTCCAAACCAGCTACCATATTACCTATGATATTCAAGGGGAAGGAAGGTTAGAAAAAGAGCCTGAAAATATTGTGGGTGGAGAAACTTTGGAACTAAAGGCCATCCCTGAACAAGGGCATATATTAAAAAGTATTTCTTTTAAAAAAGCTGAATCTTCTGAAAGTAATTTCCTCGAAGATAGAAAAAACCAAGGGGAAGAAATCTCTTTTGATGAAGAAAACAATGTCCTTATTGAAGTAAAAGAAAACCTGAATGTTGCCGTGGTTTTTGAAGCCGAAGGCGAAGAAGAGTTTAGTATTGAAGATAAATTTACAGATAAAGAGCTTTTGAAACAGGTGAAAGAAGCTATCTCTCCTCCAATTACTACAACCCTTACAAATATAAATATTTTACAACTGACAACTCCTAATCCTTTCAGTCCTTTCGTGATTACAGGGGTTACGTCTTTAGAAGGGCTAGAGTACGCCAAAAATCTAACATCCATTGGGCTAAACAATTCTCAAATTACTAACATTGCTCCTTTGAAAGAATTGCCTTTGGAACAAATTCTTTTTGAAAGCGGAAGTTATGATATTAGTGCTTTTCAACAAAATGGCTTTACACAAATAAAGGGAATAGGAATTCTTTCAGATAAGGGCAAAACTATCCTTTCCCCTATCGCTGCCATTGGGGCCTTAACGGGATTAGAAGAGTTGTTCATTGAAGGAGGAATAATAGAAGATTTTTCCATCTTCAATGACCTTTCAAATTTAACAACGTTTTATTATAATGGGGGAAAAGCAAGAATACCTTTTCCGATAGAAGCTTTAAAAAACTGTGTAAGCCTAAAAGAGGTACATATTGATTATGCTACTGATAATATTGCAGCTTTAGGCCATTTAGTTAATTTAACTAGTGCATCTATTAGCGGAGAAATAGTAGATTTTAGTAAAGTTATAATACCTGTTGAGTGGAAAAACAACAATGCTGAAATCAAAATAAACAGTACACTTGAAAAAAACTTTTTATATGAAAATGCAAATGAAGAAAATCAAATCATATTTCCTTCCCCTATTAAGGGCATAGATGGAGGAAAAGAAATTAAATACCTCCTTAAGGAAGGAGGCCCAATTACTTATAACCCAGAAACAAACTTGATAACAGTAAATTTAAAGGATTTAGATGATTCTGGTTATGAAATCCTTCAATGGGACCAACCCATTGAAGGGGCAGAAAAAATTACTATTACTGGAAACATTTTTATCAATTTATTTGGAAATCCGCCAAGTAATGGTGATGATGATAAGTATGAAGACCCTGCTGAACCAGGGGAAGGCGGTAACATTGAAGGGGCTTTTAAGGACCCATCCTTACTCAAAATTGTTAGAGACAGCCTTGGGCTAAAAGATGAAGAATTTATTACAAAGGAATCGGGGGCTAAAGGAAGTATTGAAAAGCTTACAAATCTTAATAATGATCAGGATTTTACTGATAGTGATCCAATCCATTCCCTTGAAGGCCTACAGTATGCAACAAA
>CAZEIB010000384.1:0-1818 GCA_964511785.1 uncultured Oscillospiraceae bacterium | reverse complement strand
TCCTGCTTCTTGTCCCACTCTTCTCTGTCCCGGTCTCTCTTGCACGCCCCGCAAGTTTCTGGGCTCTCCCAGGGACAGTCTTTACAAGTTTTTTTCTCTTCCATTTCTTTTGTCCTCCCTACTTAACTAATATTAGTAATTCTTTTATAACAAATCTTTCCGGAAAAACAATACATGTTATTATGTCGTGAATCTGACAAAGCACCATTATCCCGCCGATAAAATACATAATGCATAATGCTATATATGCTAAAATTCTAAGGTCTCTATTTTCATAACGTCCATATACCCCAAATTCTTTATTTATATATAATTGTCTATGAATTATTAATCCTGCTACAATTGCTATTGCTCCTACCACTATGAAAAAGATAGAAGTCCAAATTTCGTGTTGTATATATTTTTTAAACAACTCTTGCAGATAAGGGATAATGTTACTTGATGTCCAATCAATACTTATCCCTATTTTATTTGCTAGGTCATCTAACACTTTAATAATTTGATCGCTTATCTCCATTTGTTTCCCCTTTCTTTTACACCCGAGCCCTACACTTACTATAGGTCTTGCTTTCCTTTTAGCATTAAATACTTACCCCCTTCTCCTTTCTTCTCTTGGAGTACATCTCCAAACCAAAAAATCATTTCTTTTGTCTTTTGCCAATATAAATTCATTTATCTGCAAAAAATCATAAAGCTTGTCTAGGCAATAGTGGCAATCTTCATCTTCTTCGTCACAATTAGAACAAACAAAATCATTACAGATTTCAGCACAAGCACAATGAAAATCATCTTCTGTCATTCCGTTACATGGATCTACATAGTCCCATAACTCCCCAGCAATGAAAGCACACTTTAAATGAGATTTCCATTCGTACAACTCTCTTCCGTCTACCAGCTTTGACCAATCGTATCTTTCGCCCTTTTCGATTTTATCGCTACAGTAATTACAAGTATGTTCTTTCCGTGCTACCCTTTCTTTTTTCTCTAATATCTCAGGCATCACTTTTCCTCCTTCTCTAGCCACTCCTTGATACATTTCAAACAATCCTCTTTTTTGCTTTAATTATTTCGGGTATTATGATGTCTTTTTTTCTTCCCTTTTTTGCATGCAGTACATCCCAATAGGTAAATCCTTCTGTATACCCTTCTCTTTCTACGAGTACAAAATAGGGATAGAATTTTTTAATTTTTGCAACAACATCATTCGTTGACTTTTTTCTCTTATCTATTGATACCGGAATTGTTATTGTTTGTCCTACTTTAAATCTTTTCTTTACTAAACTTTTTAACTCTTCAACCGTCATGATGATATTCCCCTTTCTCCAGCGACCTTTTGGCCGCTGGGCTGGTTCTAATATGGCAGTTACATTCGTGATATGTTATACCAAATTGGTTAGGTGCCTATAATCTTTTTCCACATTTGAAGCAGTAATCTATTTCTAGTTCCTCTATTGTCCCAGCGTCTTTCATTTTTACTTCTAAACGTCCATCAATGATTGTTAAGTAAAGTTTATTCGTTTTTATTGAGAATGGGTTTGTAATTTTACAATAAGGACATTCATCTACTGCCAGGAAGTTTCTCGTATCTACTACATCTGCTTCTACTAATTCCACTTCTTCAGCTTCTTCTGTTGTTTCTTCTGTTGTTTCTTCTGTTGTTTCTTCTATAGTGACTTCTGCTACATCTTTCTTTTCCTCAGTCCTATTTATTTCTTCTATAGGTTCTGGTGTTGGTTCTGGTGTTGGTTCTGCTTTTTTTTCAGACTTAGGCTCTGGAATAGGTTCAGGCTCTGGCTCCCCATAAAAGGCTACCCAGGG
>CAZEIB010000383.1:0-1826 GCA_964511785.1 uncultured Oscillospiraceae bacterium | reverse complement strand
AATATGCTATACAAGATAAAAATATTTATATTGACAAACAGTCTGGTAAAGATTTTGAACGTCCACAATATCAGAAAATGGTTCGGAAAGTCAAAAAAGACGATTTGCTGTATATCAAAAGCATTGACAGGCTGGGAAGAAATTACACAGAAATCTTGGAGCAGTGGAGGATACTGACAAAAGAGAAGGGAATTGACATTGTTGTGCTGGATATGCCTTTACTGGATACAAGGCGAGGAAAAGACTTAATGGGAACATTTTTGAGTGATATTGTGTTGCAGGTGCTTTCCTTCGTAGCTGAAAACGAAAGAAGCAACATTCGACAGCGACAAGCAGAAGGCATAGCGGCGGCGAAAATGAGAGGTGTGAAATTCGGTAGACCACCCATGCCTGTTCCAGAAAATTTTTATGCCGTGCATGAATCATGGAGAGAGGGAAAAATCACATTAAAAAAGGCTGCTGAAATATGCAATATGAAAGTTGGGACATTCTATGGAAAGTCAAGAAAATTTGAAAATATTGAATAAACAAAATAACCATTGAATTTGTAAAAGTGTACCTTTGCAAATTTTTTCTTTTTTAATACACAATGAAAATTATATTCTAAAATCGTTGAATTTTCAATGGAAACAACTATTTTTTCCTTGCCAAATTTCCTGTTTTAAAAAGTACAGTATGAGATAATTGATGATGTAAAAGATTTGGATAAATTTAAGGGGTCAAAATATGTAGAAGTAGATAAGGGAACTATTTATAAAGATGTAAAGCGGTTTCTTGATGAGGGAAAAACAGTTTTGTTTTTTGGACTGCCATGCGTAGTGGTTGCCATGAAATCTTTTTTACAAAAAGATTATGAAAACTTGATTACGGTTGAACTGATTTGTCATGGACCTACAAGCGTAAAGGTTCATCAACAATATATTGAACACTTGGAAGAAAAGTATAATAGTAAGGTTATTGATTTTTCTGTAAGAAAAAAGCTGGGGTCATGGACACCCCCATATTTGTATGCAAAATTTGCCAATGGAAAGACATTTCAAGATGAATTTTGTCGTACTGAATATGGATACGCATTTTCAGTAATGAGTAGACCTTTCTGCTATAATTGTAAGTTTCGTGGAAATGCAAGAGTTGGAGACATAATGATAGGCGATTTCTGGGGGGGGGCTGCTAAAAGAGATGAATTTTGGAATAAGGACGGAATTTCTGCTATTTTGGTTCATACTATTCGTGGTAATATGCTTTTAAAAGCTACTGACGGAATTAAATTGTTTGAAACATCATTTGAAAAAATTGTTGGCAGTAATTTGAACATAGTGCAAACCAGAAAACCAAGTTCTGAAAGAGAAAAATTTGAGAAACTATTTGCAAAATACGGATTATTTTATGCAGCAAAACATTCCAAGAGCATGAAAACGAAAGTTAAAAACTGTATGGTAAAAATGATTCCAAGTAGTATGAAGCCTTTTGCTAAAAAAATATATCACACAATAAAGAAGTAAACATGACAATTTACTTTGTCAGAGCAAATTTAATATGGTTCTTATATAGACCGTTTACCGTAAAAAAGTAAGCGGTCTTATTCTTTCATCAATGCGTGGAGCATTGGAGAAAACCGAAGCAAAAAATCTGAGCCAGCAGTTACCGTGGCGAGAGATATTTTGCTTCGGAGCAGAGTACAGAGGTGCAACCTTTGGTGGAGTTGGGAGGCAGTGCCTTTCAACAGGTTAAGACCGGTAGCCCTTGCCCAGTTTAATGATGCTTGCGTCATTAAGTACTGGGTATTATCTGACGCAATAAATAATTTTTAGTTCTTACATGACAGC
>CAZEIB010000382.1:0-1847 GCA_964511785.1 uncultured Oscillospiraceae bacterium | reverse complement strand
CTGTTGATGCCACTAACACATCTTCCTGATTAATCTTTGTTTCCTTTGCAATAAACTTTGCCATTTGAAAAGCTTTTTCTTTTCCATCTTCCCCTGTACAGGTGTTGGCATTACCACT
Organism: uncultured Oscillospiraceae bacterium; assembly: GCA_964511785.1. Lineage (GTDB taxonomy): Bacteria > Bacillota > Clostridia > Christensenellales > Aristaeellaceae > CAYFQH01. The sequence continues at coordinate 1,729 of CAZEIB010000382.1, read as the reverse complement.
ATTAATAATAACTGCTTGGGCCTTTCCATTCTCAAGATGCTTAGCAGTTACATATAAAGGCTCTCCCTTTACGAGATTTGTCGTATAAACAGCCGCAGCCTCACAAATAGTATCTGAATAAATAAGGGCCAAATCTTTTTTTACTTTTTTAAGCCCACAATGAATTCCTGAAGCTAAAAAACCTTGGGGGGCACTAACTCCTCCTTGAATTTGTTTCATCTTTTCACATCCTCTCTAAAATGCTGGTGGAACAAGGGTAAGACCTTCTTCTTCTTTAAATCCCATACGAATATTCATGTTTTGAATGGCCTGACCGGCTGCCCCTTTGATCATATTATCAATAGCTGAAATAACAACTAATCCCTTGGTTCTTTGATCTAAATGAATGGAAATATCACAATAATTAGAATGGGTCACATTTCTAATATTAGCCATCTTTCCTAGAGGTAAAATCCTTACAAATTTCTCATCCTTATAATAGTCCTTATAAAGCTTATGTAATCCCTGAGCATCTAGCTCTTTTGTCATCTGAAGATACATGGTAGATAAAATCCCTCTACTTACTGGTATTAAATGAGGTGTAAATGTAAGCGTTATTTTCTCCCCACCTACTTGGGAAAGTGTTTGCTCGATTTCTGGAATATGGCGATGGGTTCCTATAGCATAGGGCACTATATTTTCATTACACTCTGAAAAATGGGTAATCTGGGAAGGTGTCCTTCCAGCTCCTGTGGTTCCTGATTTTGCATCGATAATAACCTTGTTTTTTTCTACACAATCGCTATTAAATAGTGGTATCAGTCCTAAAGTGGCTCCTGTTGGATAGCAACCTGGATTTGCAATAATAGATGTTTTTTTAATTTCTTCTTTATAAACTTCTGGAAGTCCATATACAGCTTCCTTATGAATATCTTTGATTTCGTAAGGCTTTCCATACCACTCTTTATAATCTTCCTCACTGGTTAATCGGAAATCAGCGCCTAAATCGATGCATATTTTGCCTTTCTTTATACACTGATCCACAATAGGTTCACTAAGACCATGAGGTAGTGCAATAAAAATTACGTCCGATTGTTCTATCACCTCTTGGCTATTTGTACATTCTAAGTTTAATATATCTAGTATGTTAGGATAAACATCTTGAATCCCTTGACCTTCAAAACTCACAGAACTTAAGGCCTGTAGCTTTATATTTGGATGATTCACTAATAATCTAATTAGTTCTATCCCTGTATATCCTGTTGCTCCTATAATTCCAACTTTAGTCACTTGTTTTCCTCCTTGTTTTACTATTCTTTCTTACTTTGTATTTCACCTTATAAGTAATTATGCAATATAATGGTTAAATATGCAAGCATTATTTTGTTTTTATACAAAAAAAGAGTAAATACCCATTTCCTGAGTATTTACCCTGCCTATATGAAAAAGCTAGCTATGTAAACGGCTATAATTCCTCCTATAGCTACAATTAAAAGGTCTTTTTCTAAAAACGCTAAGGTCATTGCCACCACAAAACCAATGCTTGCTGTTTTCATGCTTTGAGTGGCATATAAAATAGCTGGGAAAACCATGGCACTTAGTACGGCATATGGGACGTAATATAAAAATGAAATAAGCCATGGCGATTTAATCCTTTTTCTAAAAAAGGTTAAAGGTAAGGCTCTGATCATATAAGTAACCAGTGCCATTAGAAAAACAGCTATTATTGCTTTATATTGATTCATATTCA
>CAZEIB010000381.1:0-1852 GCA_964511785.1 uncultured Oscillospiraceae bacterium | reverse complement strand
ATATGCTGATCTTCTAGATGGTAAAATAGAAGATTTTGATCGTATCATTCTGGATAAAACAGAAAAATGGTTATCTGAAAATATGGAAGATATTTTAACTGAAGCTGTTCAATTGGTTTGGTTTGGTCTAACAGATGATGGTTATTTTATGGCGGTTATTCCAGAAAACTGGTCTGATGTTCAATTTGATACATCAAATGAAGTACTACGATCCTTAAGTCAAATGGCACGTCGTTCAAAAGTTCGCTTAATTGGGCACAGCGCAGGAGCTGATGCAATAATATTGATTTTCCATAATTTGCTATTATCCAACATGCTTGATGATTTGGATATACTTGGCATCGTATTGCTAGATCCGACATTAACAGCAACATATAGTTTTGAACCGGGTAACGATATGTCAACTTACTTTACTCAGATGATAAGTTCAAAGGCAAATACATTCGTAGGCATAACTATGGGCTATGATACTGAGGGTTCAATAATTCCTATTATAAGTAATTCTGAGTTGTTAGCGTTTAAAAGTTACACCTTGGAAGTAAACATTCCATTATCGCATACAGAAATTGCTTTATCAACAGACATAGCAGATCAGGCAAAAAGATGGGTTTTGGGAGGTCTGAAATGAAATCAAGTAAAGTTGCTTTCCTATTAATTCTATCTACATTATGGTTCAGCTTAACTTCCTGTGGCTTGACTATGCCTTATCAGGAAAATGGTTCGACTAGTGTTGCAAATAAAACAGGAGAAGAGACGATAAATCAAGAAGCATGTCTACAACCTATATTCAAAAGTTCTTTACCTCTATCCGAAAAAACTGTTTTATCTCCCGAAGACCTTGAAAATATGGTTAGTCAATCGCCACCTTCAATTTGGAAAAAGGCTCAAGAGGCAACACCCATAGGAAACAGCCATGGTGAGCTCGAAATAATTACTTCTAATGACCAGAATTTGATTTTAAGGTTCAAAATGCAGGATGGATCAACTATTAGTTACTGGTCTTATTCGATAGAGGCCCAAATGTGGAAGGAGGTTGTCTCACCGCCCAAAGTGGATCATTATTTTTTTGATAATGACTCCAACTTGTGGTTTATCGTTGAAGGAACAAATGAGCTGTTGTTCTACAAGGTGGATCTAACAGAAAACAAATTAGAAGAAATGTTAATCATCGAAGCCACAAAGTTAAATAATAGAATTCTTGACTTTGCTTACTCTCCAGATCATTCATTGTGGGTGATAATGAGCAATCAGAATACATTCAATCAGATTTTAGTAAACCTCAATTTAATAACCGGAGAGGTAACTAATCATGTAACATTGAGTGAATATGTTATAGGTGTGGATGTTGATGAAAAAGGAAATGTCTTCTCACTTGATAACAAAGGAGTAGTTGAAAGGTTTAACCCTAAGGCAAAAACTGTTTCTTATACATATCTTTCACCAAAGAGTCGATATTGGAATGCTGGAGAAATAAAGTTCTTTTTTACTAAAACAGGTCAAGTTTACTTGAATGATATTGCTTGGTTTGAAAATGACGATTATTCTTCTAATATGCATCTAATCTTCCGATCCACGGTTTTTGTTACACAAGCTGACGACGGTAGTGGAAGTTTTGTCTGGGAGAGCCCAGAACCACGAGCAGAAACGGAAGATGGGCGTATTTGGTACAAATCAATGCGTGGTCTTGCCTGGCATCAACCTGAAACCGGGGAGTGGTGTATGTTTACAACAGCCCACAGCAATATTGTCAAAGATAGTGGTGGCAACTTGTGGATGGTTTATGAAAACGACTTGTATATGCTCCCCGCTTCAGAAACGAGCAAGAAAGAATGAGGAACAAGGTTTGCGTGAG
>CAZEIB010000380.1:0-1883 GCA_964511785.1 uncultured Oscillospiraceae bacterium | reverse complement strand
CGGCTTCGGGGTCCAGGTAATATGCGTTGTCTTTTTCTTTTTCTTCTTCATCCCAGCCCATAAGATATTCAGCACTTACTTTAAGTGCATCAGACAATACTTTTAGTTTATCTAAGGCAATATTTTTTATCGCGCCAGTCTCATATCTTTGCAAGGTTGATTTGCTCATACCGGTTAAGTCGGCTAAATCTTGAAAGCTATATCCCAATTCCAATCTTCTATTTCTAATTCTTTCAACTATTTCCTTCATCAATTCATCTGACATTTGTTTACCCTCCATCATACGTTAATGAAATAATACACTAAACGGTTTAATTTTGCAACAGTATTTTTAAAATTGTTGCAAAAATGGGTTGACATTTATAGATAAAACACTTATTATTGAATTATCCCAAAAACGCAACAGAAAGGAGGGAGTTCATGAATAGTAATCTATTAAGAGGTAAGATGGCTGAAAAAGGAGTAAATCAAATGCAATTAGCCAAAAAAATTGGAATTTCAGGCAATTCATTGAGCAGAAAATTACTAGGCAAAAGAGAATTTACATTATCTGAGGCAGTTAATATATGCAGTGCATTGGAAATAGAAAATCCTGGACCAATTTTTTTTGATGATGTTATCCCAAAAACGCAACAAAACACATAAGGAGGTGAGAAGGTGCACGGAAGAAACCCAACAAGAAGAGAGAAGGGGCTCCTGAATAAGTGGAAGCTCAACCCAGATAATTGGTTGGTAACAAAAACAACAACAGAGTTTATAGAGATTATGCATAGGTATTCTGGTAAGACTAGAAAATTGCCGGAAGGCATTAAATAAATTTAGGAGGTTAAGAAGATGAATAAGCAAGAATTAGTAAAAGATCTAAAAAACTATGCTGGAAGTAGTTTTTTAACTAGGCAAAATTTTGCTAAATATATGGGAATTAAAAATCCACAAAACATAGACAAATATCTCCGAGGGTTAGAAAGGGTAGATGGGAAGTATTATTTCATTCCAGATATTGCAGAGGCATTAAAAGCAAGGTGTGAAATATGAAAAAATACAGGATTAGGGAAGGCAGCCCTATTTGGTGGGCAAAGTACATAGGTCTGCTGCTTTTTACCTTTAGCAGCATGTTTGTGACAGTAGCGTTGCTGGCACTGATTAGTTATTAAAATTGGACAAGCGTAGAAAGAAGGGAGGAGGAAAATGACAAAAGAAGAAAAGATGTACTTAGATCACTTAAAGAAGGAGGCGGAAATGGATTTAAAAAACCTGTTAACTCGGCTAAATATACTGTTTGCCTGCGATACAGCCCTAAAAGATATAAGGGTCGTAGACATCACCGCTGACAAACAAAGGGCGAGAGAACATGGGGCAGTAGTACAAATCAACTATGGAAAAGATTATTGCCAGCGAATTAATGTTACAGGTAACAGTGTAAAGGCTACTCTATTTACCATCATCAGTGCAATCTATAACGATCGTTGCGCTGGGATGTATTATAGGGGACCGATCTAAAAGCTATAACAAAAGCAGTATATGGAGGTTAAAAAAATGAAAGCGGAAGAAATTGCACAGGCGACAAGCTTAATTAATGGAGCTTACGCAAAAGGAGTTAAAAACGTTAGAATCGCGGCGCAAGTGGTTGAGTGCACCGAAAGGTATCTTAAAGAAAACTTTAATGAAGAGAACGTTGAAGAGGACGAGTTTTATTATTATGCAAGGATAGGAGGCGTTAGCTTCGTATCTAGGAAGGAGAAAATAAATGGAAATGAGTCTATTTGAAGGAACATGTAAATATTGCGGATCAGTCCAACCAATCATGGCAGCGGATCAAATTGATGCCGATGAAAAAGTGAGTTATTATGACTCGTGTCCGTTTCCGAAGCCCGTGGACCGCA
>CAZEIB010000379.1:0-1885 GCA_964511785.1 uncultured Oscillospiraceae bacterium | reverse complement strand
GAAGTCGATATGGTTAATTTCATCTTGTTCTACGTCTTCATCTTCAACAACGGTAACGTATTTTGATTTGCTGATGGTGAATTCAACTTCTTCGGTCGCTGTGGTTGTGGGTTGGAAGAGCCAATAGAGACCGTTACCGGCAGCATCTACGCTGGCAGTAGTGGTATCAGAAGCTAAAGCGGTTTCAACCTTTGCATTGAGAAGTTTGACGTCATCTTCGTTTTTATCGAAAACATAACCGGTTACAACGCCGCCGTCTCTGATTTCACAAGTTGGATCACCAAGGCTGACATTGTCGATTTGCCAGTAGTAGCCCCAGCTTGCCTGGAATTTGAATTCAACCATTGCCTGTGCTTCGCCAGCCAGTTCATTTGTAAGATCGATGTTGTAATGGAGACCTTGGGTAGTAGCAGGCAGAGTTAGCTTGTTGGTCCAGGTAGTGCCGCCATTGGTTGAATAACGAACTATACCGGTTTGGCCAGAATAAGTGTAGTAATAACTGTCAAATTCTAATATTACTGAGGCAACAGAGGAAAAGTCGAGGACCGGAGTTCTCAAACCGGCATGTTGGCTTCCGCCCATACCATACTTGTCACTATCGAGAACTGCAAAGCCACCCGAGCCAGGGGTTAGGTTGCCACGGCCACCGGGATTATTAAATTGCCAGACCTGACCGCTACCTTGGTAGTCATAGTTAGTCCAGCCGGCAGGCAGTTGTTGGTTGTCAAAATCAGCCATTGCACCGCTGACTCCGTAACCGGCTGTTCTACAAGCTTCAACAGGAACGAGGAGTTCAAAGTTCTTCGTTTGATTATTGCCGGCCGTAGTAAAGGTTTCGGTGAAGGGGAGATAATCTGTTGTAAGACTTTCGATTTTAACAGTGTATTCAGTATTTTGAACCAGAGAGACACTGTATGCACCGGTGAATGGGTTTGTGTAAGCAACTTCGGTTACGCCCTGAGAGGTGAAAGAGAGTTTGGCGTAGAGAGGATAACCGTGTTTGGCTGATGTGCCGGTGATACCACCGTCCTTGACCGTACCGCTAAGAGTAGTGTGAGGTAAAGGTTCGAGGGCAAAGTTGTGGGTGGACGAACCTACGGGAACGGTAACCACATCTGTTTTCGGGGTGTAGCCGAGTTTGGAGGCAGTAACGGTATAGATTCCGTCATCAAGAGCTATCTTGTAAGCGCCGGTGGCATCGGTGGTGGCGGTACGGGGGCTTCCTGTTGTAGGAGTTGCCGTAACGGTTGCATTGGCTAAGCCTGCAAAAGTTGTTGCGTCGGTAACCATACCAGCAAGTTCTGCATTACCGGCGGGAATGCCTTTACCACGCATGGTGAAGGTTCCGGGGAAGCCGATTACACCGATTTCTCCCCATTGTCCTGTTGAGGGAATGGTGAGAGGTCTCGGAGCTTCACCGGACCAGAGGCCAATCCAAGAGCGCTGGAGAACGGTATCTTCGTCAACAACGGCAGGATAATAGGCGGAACCGGGGCGATGTTCGAAAAGGGCACCAATCAGGACATCACCAGGACCTTCGAGGAGGATTGGGTCAGCCAGTTCATAGACGTTCCAACCGTTAGCGACTTGAACGGTTTCGTCGACTTCTAACACCAATTCTGCGCCATCGGAGGGGTCAACAACACCTTCAGTGCTTGTGTTTTGGAAAACAACTAAGCGGAGGGGTTGTCCGGGAGTTAAAACCGAGCCGGTAGCATGGTTTGACAAGAAACTGATTTCCGTCAAGAGGAAGGGGAATTGGTTACCGGGAGAGAAACGGTTTAAGGCAACAATTGAAACCGCACCACCGGATGTACCAATTGCATCTTCGCCGGTACCGTCATCGAGGATGAACTCGATTTCGCCATCCATGGGTTGGTAATCA
>CAZEIB010000378.1:1429-1886 GCA_964511785.1 uncultured Oscillospiraceae bacterium | reverse complement strand
AGCTGATTCGAAGATCAGGCTGGCAATCAGAGCCAAAACCGACGTCGTCAAAAACTCACCAAAGGCAAGGCTCAAACCGTCCATTTTCGTGCTGTAATGATCCAAAGTTAAAATCTGAAAAACCCAAAAAATTGAGCCTAACAAAAGCAAGATATCGCCTGTTTGGATACTCAGGTCTATGCCAACGGACAAGAAATAGATCCCCACAAATGCCATAACAACACCGACCCAAACCCAACGGTTCAGCTTCTTACCAAAGAAGAGTCCGGCAATTGGCACTAAAACCAAATATAAGGAGGTTAAAAATCCGGATTTCGCAGCACTTGTTGTCACAATTCCCAACTGTTGCAGGCTCGTTCCGCCAAACAAAAAAAGGCCGGCAAGTAAACAAGGTAAAACTCTATCCTTAAAGAAGTTTTGACCTTTGCTGTTTTTATCCTGCTCTTTTCCACTTTTC
>CAZEIB010000378.1:0-1419 GCA_964511785.1 uncultured Oscillospiraceae bacterium | reverse complement strand
ATTGTCTTGTTTTTCTGATAGAAGCAGATTCTGCACTTTTGGACTTTGCTCTTTTGGAGCTTGCTTTTTTCGGATCAGCAAGATTGGCAAAAGCACAAGCGCGCCCAACAGGAATCGCAGAGCGATAAAGGCAAAAGGCTGCATGCCATCCATTGCCTTGCGTTGTGCCACGAAGCCACTACCCCAGATTATCGCAGTCAAAAAAAGTAAGCCTTCGCCAGAAATTTCATTTACCCAGTCCGTTTTTTTATCCATTCGCGCAATTATAGCAGTTTACAGAAAACAGTTAGCTGTCAATTGCAATCTGCCATCTGCCGAAATTTGCTGATAAAATCTGATTATCCCGGAGGAATAATGAACAGAAAAAACAAAGCAAAATACCCCGACACTCTCTTCGGAGAGCTTGGAAAACGAAATGCCAGAAGCCGCTACCAACTCAAACGAGTCACAGGTGTCCATCATTTGGATCAGGTTCAATGCGATTATCAAGCTGATTCGGTTGATTTAATAATCGAAGCCAGCCACACTTCGCAGCTGGCGGTCAAAGCCATGCATTTGCTCTACAGCAATGACGACTGGGCGAACGCTCAGCTAATCTATTTCAGCAAAACCGCCCAGACTTGGGATACCCCGGCCTGGACCTGGCTGCAAGCCTATCAAGCCAAGCTCAGCCTTCCCCAAGGCGCGATGCTTCGCTATTTTGTCTATGCCGAACTTGCCAATGGGACAACTATCTATGCAGACAACCAGGCAAAAACACAAAATCTGGCAACACAATTTGCCCGTTGGCTAAACCCCAAAAACAGCACTCCGGAATGGGCAAAATATGCCCGCATTTACCAAATCTTCGTCGATCGCTTTAACCCAGGCGAAGGCAGGGAATGGCTGCAAAGCGAAAACCTGCTCAAACCTTTTGGCGGCAGCATTCGGGGCGTGATTGAGAAAATCGACAGCATTCGCGAACTTGGTTTTAACACCATTTGGCTGACGCCCATCTTTCTGAGCGCCTCACATCACGGCTACGATATTATCGACTACACCCAAATCGACCCAAAATTTGGCTCAGAAGCAGATTTGGAAGAGCTGATTGATGCCTTGCATCAAAGAGGAATGTACCTTTTGCTCGATTTTGTCGCCAACCACTGCTCTGATAAACATCCCGCCTTTCAAGCCGCCCTTGCCTCAGCAAGCGAAGCCAAAAAAGGCTGGTTTAACTGGCGAGAATGGCCCGAAAATTATGAGTGCTTTTATGATGTTCCTACGATGCCCGTGTTTAACCTCCGTTTTGGCGCTCCTGCCCGCCAACATCTCTTGGACGCTGCACAAAAATGGCTAACTATTGGCATCGATGGCTACCGCTTAGATTATGCAAACGGACCCGACCGTGATTTTTGGGTCGATTTCCAACGCGCTTGCTTC
>CAZEIB010000377.1:0-1894 GCA_964511785.1 uncultured Oscillospiraceae bacterium | reverse complement strand
AACAAAAGCGCGAATGCCTTCTACTTCGGCTAACAACCCACCCTTTACAGCTTCTTTGCCAACCCCTTGTACGTATTCATTGTTTTCATATTTTGCCATTAAAGCTTCCCAGGCTTTTTGATTTACAATGTTACGCTGTGATAAAATCACATTTCCTTCACCGTCATTTACTTTGACGATTTCAACCTCAATTTCGTCCCCTAACTGCACATCTTTTGTTGCTAAATCTTCTTTTTTAATTACACCGTCGGATTTGTAACCAATGTTAACACATACCTCATCCTCTGTAATTTGGACAACAGTACCTATTACTGTTTGCCCACGGCGAATTTTCACAATAGTTGCTTCAATACCAGCCATAAAATCACTGGCAGCCTCTTCAGCTGCTTGAGCGCTATCGCTAGTTTCTTGTACTTCTTCAGAAACAGCTATTTCTTCTTCAACCGGTTGTACTTCTTGGGCTTGTACAGTTTCAGATACTTCGACTTCTGCTGTTTGTTCAGAAGCTTTTACTTCCTCTTGGGTAGTGTCTTGAATAGAATCTTTGTCCATCATGTTGGTAACAACCTCCTTAAGTGACCAATCAGGCGTTGATGCGCCAGCGGTAATACCGATATATTCTTCGGATTTATTTGTAAAGTTCAGCGGAATCTCCGCTGCACTCTCTACCAAAATTGTATTAGGGCATATGGCTTTACAAGCTTCAAATAACTTTTGTGTGTTGGCACTGTTTTTGCCGCCTACCACAATCATCTTATCTACTTTTTCAGCTAGGGCTTTTGCCTCTTCTTGCCTTTGAGCCGTTGCAGAACAAATGGTGTTTTTTACAACAAGGTAATCTGTTTTTTCTTTCATAACTTCTACCATTTCCTCCCATACTTTTTCAGGAAAAGTGGTTTGAGCTACTAATAAAGTTTTTTCAGATATAAGAAGTTTTTCCGCTTCTTCATAAGTGGAAATTACAGTTACTTCATCATTAGAGGCATATCCTATAGTGCCCACTACTTCAGGATGGCCTTTATCTCCTACAAGAATAACTTTATATCCTTTTTTGTTATATTCTTTTACTTGCTTGTGAAGCATTTCTACAAAAGGACAAGTGCAATCTACAATATCAAGGCCTCTTTCTTCGCATTGGCTATAGATATGTGGGGCAACACCATGGCTTCTAATAATAAGGGTTCCTTGGTCTATTTGGTCTATTTGATCTATAGGTATAATGCCTTGAAGCTTTAACCATTCTACCACTTGCGGGTTGTGGATTAATTCTCCTAAAGTATAGCAAGGTCCTTTTTCTTTTGCAGTTTTTAAGGACAATTCTACTGCCCTTTTTACCCCCATACAAAATCCGGCATGCTTAGTTACTTCTACTGGCATTTTTCCTCCTAAAAAATCCTTATTAATTACTTATTCTTGATGAGAGAGCATTATCCTTCTTATTTTTTCATTTTTTTGATTTTTCTTTTAAATCTTTATAAGTTTTCGTAATCCGTTCTATCAGTTGTTCTGTTGTTTCGTTGCTAATACCTCTTTCAATTAAATCCATTGTTTGTATTGGCTCTCCAATATAACAAACATTTTTTCTAAAAGCTTTTATTGGATGAGGTATGTACATGGGAATCAATGGTGCTTTACTCCGAAGAGTAATTAGTCCTATTCCCCCTTCAACATCTTCCATTATCCCTTTTTTATGTCTTGTTCCTTCAGGAAAAATACCTAACACTTCTTCTTTTTTTAAAGCTGTTAAACAGGCGCGTACTGCTTTCATATCCGAATGACTCCGATCTACAGGTATCATTCCCATTTTTTCAAAAATTTTTCCTACTAAAGGAATGTTGAATAATTCTTTTTTAGCCAAAAAAGTAATTTGTTCTTTTTTTACTGCATAAGCCAT
>CAZEIB010000376.1:235-1900 GCA_964511785.1 uncultured Oscillospiraceae bacterium | reverse complement strand
AAGGAGGGTTTAGAAATCCCTGATTTTTCAATTGCTGCTGCAAAAGAGGTAAAACGGTATTCCCAAGCCTTGAGGTGTGGCTTTGAAAAAATTCAAACAAAACACGCTTTAACAATGGAGGACCTGTTAGAAATACAGCGGATTTTAGTTAGCGAACCGCAGAAGCAAGGCGTTCGATCTAAACCGGGAACAAAAATTGGAAATCCCGTTACTGGAAGAATTGTCTACGAACCACCACAAGACTATGACCAGATTGTAGAATTGCTTGAATCCTTTTTACAGTTTTTTGTCGAAGAAGGCTCACAAGACTTAGACCCTTTGGTTCGATTATCGCTAATGCATTATCAATTTGAAAAGATCCATCCCTTTTATGATGGAAACGGAAGAACAGGCAGAATTCTCAATCTGCTCTACTTGGTCTTACATGACTTATTAGACCTTCCTATTCTATATCTTAGTCGTTATATCATTAGGAATAAAGCTGAATATCTTACTCTTTTTCAGCAAGATCAACCATATGAAAATTGGCATTCATGGTTGTTGTTTATGCTAAGAGGCATAGAATTAACCTCTACTGAGTCAATCAAAACAATCCATGCTCTCAGACATCTCATGGAAGATTATAAAGAGCGCATACAAGCAGAATTTAGTTTTTATTCTCTCGATTTGATTAACGCGCTTTTTAAACACCCATACACAAAAATTTCTTTTATTGCTGAAGATTTAGGAATCACCAGACCTACAGCAACTTCTTACCTCAACAAATTAACAGATTGTGGTTTCTTAGAAAAACAAAAAATATGGAGGAGTATTTATTATGTTAATGTTCCTCTTTTCTCCTTACTCCAGGGGTAAAAAACGACGACTTCCATATGAAGGAATCGTTTTTCCTGCTATTGAATATCCATCATATAAAGATTTTTTGAAAATTTTGACATCTTGCTATTGTCATGTTAAAAATATGGGTAATTTTTTACATGACAATGCGGTTTTGCGATGAATATGTACACGAAAGTGCCGTTTTGTAACCATATCAGTCCAATATGTACACGAAAGTGCCATTTCGTAACCATATCAGCCATGATATGTACCCAAAACAGCCATTTCGCACCCATATTGCCCGGCGTATTTTGCAAAAATGCAGTTTTGAACCACGTACTAATGAAAAGGATAGTACTAATTCGGTATACAGTTAGCAAGCATCAGCGGTCAGCATTGACTCCTTCTTGTTTCCCATTCCCGTTAAACAAAAACGCCACTTGTGTGAGTGGCGTTTTTTTGATTTAATTATGATGCTATCTTTCAATCAGCGGAAGATAGATTGAGATATCCAATCCTGGGATAGGTGTAGGAGTTGGGGGAATAGGGGTGGGGTTTTGACCCTTGATAGTCACTTTTATTGCCGTTGGAGGACCCCAATTTCCGTTGCTGTCCTTCGCCTCAAAGAAAAGCGTATGCTCTCCGGGCGTCAGCCCCGCAGCTGAAACGGCAAGCATCGCATCATAGACGGGTTTGCCGTTGGTAATTTCTATTGTTTTTGCATTTGAACCGCTAATCCAGGAAGGCATATCAAAGCTATAGCGAACACCCGCTATTTTTTGTGAAGGAACGCCGCCTTGATAGTTGCTATAAAGCGTGTCGTCTGCAGTATAGGTAACGATCAAG
>CAZEIB010000376.1:0-221 GCA_964511785.1 uncultured Oscillospiraceae bacterium | reverse complement strand
TTGCAGCAGTACTCGCCTTAAGCGCGGTTACCTCCGGACCATAAGCCAGCTTATAAGGCAAACGGGCAATCTTCACGGCTCTCAAAAGTGCTTGAATGTTCCTTGGGCTAATGTCGTTTTCGAATTTTGAACAACTTTCGTGGAACTCGTCACCAACTTCAAAACAGAAACCAGGAACGCCCAACTCGCCGTAAGCAAAGTCATCCGTAGAACCGTCGGTT
>CAZEIB010000375.1:445-1903 GCA_964511785.1 uncultured Oscillospiraceae bacterium | reverse complement strand
TGTTTACTTTTCTAGCCCTTGGCGCAGGGTATTTACCTTTTATTAACCGTTTTTTGTCTTTATCCAGAATACTGGTTTTTTATCCTTTCTTTTTGCTGGGTTACTTTTTTAAGGAAGACTGGCTGAAAACCATAAAACAAAACCTATCCCCCTTACTTGGCCTTCTTGTTTTTCTTCTTTCCTTTTTTATATTGGCTTTTGTCCTTCCTCCCTTTGACCATCGCCTTCTGTACGGCTCCCATCCTTACAGCCTTCTTGGTCTGTCAGGGCCTTTTGCTTTTTTATCTCGTTTAGGTGTATACCTTTGGGGGCTCTTACTCCTTCTCTGTTTTTTTGCCCTGGTTCCTCAGGGTAAAAAGGCTTATAGCAATTTAGGGCAAAAAACCTTGCAAGTATACCTTTTTCACGGGTTTTTATTAAAATGGCTTTTCACCAAACCTGTATGGCCTTTTTTACTAAAACCTTTACCCTTTCTCCTCTACCTTTTAGCCTTAGTGCTTTATGCTCTTTTATTATTTACTAAGCCCTTCACTTCCCTTCTTTCACCCATTTCCTTTTTATCCAATAAAATCAATCAAGGTTTTCCTATTTTAAAATAGCTTTACATCAAAAGAAAAGGCAGTGCTGATACTTTAAAAGTATCAGCACTGCCTTTTTAGGTGCAACCCCTTTTATAGGAGTTAAAAGGTAGTATTAGTCTTCAACAGTTACATAGTTCCAAATAACATCCCCTGTGTTAATGTGCATTAAGTTTTTAATATTGCTCTTTAACAAGTAGGGTTTGGTGTAAAAATACATAGGGGCAACAGAGCCTGTAGCCATTAAAATTTCTTCCGCTTTAGCGGCTTTTTCTGCCCTTGCTTGAGGATCGGTTTCTACTTTAATTTCTTCTACCAAAGCATCATAGGCTTCTGCCCAAGTTTGATCCCCATTTTCGCCGTAGTAGGCTCCTAGCCCTGCATCTGCAGTTACTTCGCTATTACGGGTATAGTCTCCAATAGTTTTTCCTAAACGAGGATAGTTGTTCCCGGACCCGCTGATGAAAATTTCCAAGAAGTTTACAACGTCGTTAAAGTCGGCAACCCAACCCATTCTGGAAGATTCGGCATCACCTTTTTTTAATTTTTCCTGTAAGGTGGCCCAAGCTTCTACACTAATAATCCCGTTAATACCAAACTGTGCCCAAGTTTCCTGAACGTATTGCATAATGGCTGCATTACTGGTGGAGTTGTTAAATACAAATTCAATACTTGGGAAATCGGTAAATTGAAGGTCTCCCCCTTCAATGGTGCCTGTATGGGGATATTCTAAGTCAATTAAGGCTTGTAAGGCATCTACCATATCTTGAGTATAATCAGGATTCACTTCAGATGGGGTAGCGGTGTTTTCGTACCAGTTGGTATAGCCTTCCGCTTCCCGTACATCAGGATTTAAGCCGTCAGATAAAGCTTTAGGGTA
>CAZEIB010000375.1:0-407 GCA_964511785.1 uncultured Oscillospiraceae bacterium | reverse complement strand
CCCGTAGCAGGTAATTGGCCGCCCTTGGTAATATATTCTACCAATTCCTGCCTATTTACCATTTGCCCTAAGGCAAAACGGGCTTTGCTTTGTTCTTGTACGGTAAGTTGTTTGGTAGAAGGAGACAGGTCTTTATGGGTGTTAAATAAAATATACCAAGTGCCTATCATATCACCAAAAACCAATTCACCGGGATAAGTGGCATTTAAACGGTCAAACTCATCAGGGTCAATGGCTGTATCAATGTATACAGCATCTCCACTTTCGTAGGTGGTTAACATGGCCGTATCATCTTCAGATAACAGAGCGTTTACGCCACCTAAAGTAACGGCATCGGCATTCCAGTAGTTAGGGTTCTTTTCAAAAGAAATTACATTATCTACAGCGTACTTGGTCATTACAAAAGG
>CAZEIB010000374.1:0-1904 GCA_964511785.1 uncultured Oscillospiraceae bacterium | reverse complement strand
AAGAAACGTTAAAAAAAGTACGTTCTTCGATTCCAGAAATACCGTTTTCTAATATTTGGATGGCTCAGCAGTTACATGAAAAGTTTCCAAAAAATTCAGTTCTTCATCTTTCTATATTAAACTCACTACGTTCTTGGAATTTTTTTGAATTGAGTGAATCAGTAAGAAGTTATTCTAATGTAGGGGGATTTGGTATCGATGGTTGTTTACCTTCTTTAATCGGAGCATCTTTTGCGGATAAAAACAAATTATATTTTGGAGTCATTGGAGATTTGTCATTTTTTTATGGGATGAATGTATTAGGTAATCACCAGATATCAAATAATGTACGTATATTGATAGTGAATAATGGGGTAGGAACAGAATTTAAAAATTTTAACCATACAGCTTCAGAATTTAAAAATGATGCGGATTACTTTATAGCTGCCAAAGGACATTATGGTGATAAATCAACTACTCTAGTTAAAAACTTCTCTGAAAATTTAGGATATGAATATGTATCAGCTTCAAATAAGGATGATTTTGAAAGAAACATGAATTATTTTATTGAATCAAATCAGCATGAGAAACCTTTGATTTTTGAAGTTTTTACTAATGATTTTGAAGAAAGTAAGGCACTTGAGATAGTGACCAGCATTTTTAGAAATAAATCTATTACATTGAAACACAATATTAAGAAAGCTATTGGTAAGAAAAACATTAATAAAGTCAAGAAAATATTAGGTAAGTAGTGTTATAATAATAATTTATTGTAAAAAATCAAATACAATTTTTGAGGTGCATAAATGAAGATACTTTTACTAGGTGGTACTGGAGCGATGGGAAAACATTTGACTCCTTTGTTAAGTAAAGAAAATACAGTTGTAGTCACTTCAAGAAGTAAATATGAATCACATGATAGCGTTAAATATATTCAAGGAGACGCTAAAAATATCCAGTTCTTAAAAAGTATTCTAAATAAAAAATGGGATGCGATTATAGATTTCATGGTGTATTCTACTAATGAGTTTGAAGACCGAAAAGATATATTGTTAAGCTCTACATCTCAATATGTTTTTTTGAGCTCTTCACGAGTGTACAACAATAGTTTAAAACGATTAACAGAAAACTCCGACAGACTATATGATACTTCAAATGATGAGGAATTTTTAAATCAGAATGAATATTCTCTAGAAAAAGGTAAACAAGAAAATATTCTATTTAATTCTAAAAAAAACAACTGGACAATAGTCCGGCCATACATTACCTATAGTGAAGAACGACTACAACTAGGTACATTGGAAAAAGAGGACTGGTTATTTAGAGCTATAAACAATAAAACAATTATTTTTTCAGAAGATATGCTCGATCGGTACACTACATTGACGTATGGGTTAAATGTAGCCGAAGGTATACAAGCATTGATAGGAAATCCAGAATCCTTTGGAGAAGTATTCCATATAACTAACAATCATCCAATTAAATGGAGAGAAGTATTAGAATTATATTTGACCGTAATTGAAAAGAAAAATGGACAACGACCTAAAGTTATATTTCAAGAGTTAGATAAGTTTTTAGAGTGGAATCCAGGAAAATACCAAATTATTTATGATAGATTGTTTAATAGAAAATTTAATAATGATAAAATTGACATTTATATAGATAGCACTAGCTTTATGGATACTCAAATAGGATTAATAAAGTGTTTGGAAGACTTTTTAATAAATCCGAAATTTAAACATATAAATTGGAAAAAAGAAGGTCAGCAAGATAAATTCACCAAAGACAAGACAAAACTTGTTGATATTCCAGGTTATAAAAATAAAATAAAATATTTCCTATATAGATATATTCTATAAACTTTCTTAAAAGGACTTGGGAAGATTTTATAATCAACCTAGCCAGTCTTGAATAAAAAGACGCCA
>CAZEIB010000373.1:608-1906 GCA_964511785.1 uncultured Oscillospiraceae bacterium | reverse complement strand
TATATGTAATGGAGTACGGAAAGATTATTGCCAAAGGCACACCCAAAGAAGTAACAGAGAACCCTGTTGTAATTGCTGCTTATTTAGGAGATGACTATAATGCTACTTGATGTTAATAATTTATGGGTTTCCCTTGGTGGTTTGCAAATTTTACAAGGGGTAGATTTTCATGTGAACGAAGGAGAATTGGTGGTAATTGTTGGAGCCAATGGGGCGGGAAAATCTACATTACTAAGAAGTATTTCCGGATTGGCCAAAAGCCAAGAAGGAAAGGTAACTTTTCAAAAAGAAGACTTAACCAATAAACTACCTAACGAAATTGCTCAAAAAGGAATGACCATGGTGCCAGAGGGAAGACAGCTGTTTCCTGAACTGACTGCAAAAGAAAACTTGCTGGTTGCTGCACATACTTATCGAAAAGATAAAAAAGAAGTAGAAAAAAATTTGAATATGGTATATGAAATGTTTCCCGTAATTAAAAAGAATGAAAATCGGATAGCCAGTTCTTTTTCAGGAGGGGAACAGCAAATGATTACCATCGGCAGAGGGCTAATGCGCAGACCCAAATTGATGATGATCGATGAGCTGTCATTGGGTTTGGCTCCTAAAATTATTGCAGAACTGTTTCAAGTAATTAAACAGTTAAATGAAAAGAAAATGAGTATATTGCTGATAGAACAAAATGCTAGACAAGCGTTAGCCATTGCTGACCGAGCTTATGTATTGGAGAATGGAAGAATATCCATGAGTGGTACAGGAAAAGAATTATTAAATGATCCAAGAGTACAAGAGGCTTACCTAGGTCTTTAGTAAAGGAGAAAACAATGTATACAGAAGTTACAGAAAAAATTAAGTTGTTAGATGAGAAGGGTTATTTGGCTAAACCAGGTTGGGCAAAAGAAATGTACTGGGAATATAACAGAGAAGCTATTCCCGTTCATTTACATGGAAAGCTGAAAGAATGGGATTATTATTTGGTGACCAATCCTGATTATGGAGTATCCTGGACCTTTGTTACAGGTGGCGGAGTTAATGTTTTAACCATGATGGTTATGGATTATAAAAACGGGAAATATTATTCCAATACCGCAAAAGGAGAAGAAGGAATTATTCCACCTAGAGGCATTGAAGAAGATTTGATTTTTAATGGTGAAGGGATTAAAGCGAGGTGTAAACGAACAAAAGAAAAGCATACTCTTACTATAGAATATGCAAATTTCTCAGAAGGGAAAAATTTATCAGGCACCCTTGAAATGTGCATTCCTCAAACAGATAAAATGGTAATTGCAACGCCATTT
>CAZEIB010000373.1:0-582 GCA_964511785.1 uncultured Oscillospiraceae bacterium | reverse complement strand
GGAGAGGAAAAAATTACGTTTAAACTGAAAGACAACTGGGGTGTTTTAGACTACGGTAGAGGCATCTGGCCTAAAGAAAGCGTGTGGTATTGGGGAAGCGGTAGTGGTACCCATGAAGGAGTTCCCTTTGGGTTTAATATTGGATATGGTTTTGGGAACTTAGAGGCAGCTACTGAAAACATGATTTTTTATAATGGGATAACTCATAAATTTGATCAAATTGTTTTTAATATTCCTAAAGATAGCTTTTTGAAGGCTTGGACTATTATTTCAAATGATGGTAGGTTTACAATGGATTTTGAGCCGGTACTAGATAGAAACTCAAATAGCATTGTAAAAGGTGTTGGCAGTATTCAACATCAGGTGTTTGGTAAATATACTGGTGAAGCCATACTGGATGATGGTACGGTTATAAAGCTAAAAGATTTTTGGGGATTTGCGGAGGAAGTAAAGAATTTTTGGACTTAAATTGAAAGAAATTAGCAAAGAACCTTTTTATCTTTGATAAAAAGGTTCTTTAGTATAAAAAGCAAGGGGTGGCTGAGGGAAAAATTAAATAAAAAAAGAAAAGGTAAAAAGGTG
>CAZEIB010000372.1:680-1907 GCA_964511785.1 uncultured Oscillospiraceae bacterium | reverse complement strand
TTTGGCATCACAAGAACAGATGCATTTGAGTTGATTGAGAGCAAACTTACTCCCAATGGCCCAATATACAAAACCTTAAACAAATTTAACTTACGGTAAAATAACTAAAAAAGAAAGAGGTGAAAACTGGAACCCATAGCATTAGCACGTGAAATCGCAAACATTCTTGAAGATAAACTCGCTGAAGAAATCGTCGTCCTTGACTTAAAGGGCTTGTCTGACTACACCGACTGCTTCGTTATCGCAAATGCCAGCAGTGAACGGCTTTTGGATAGTCTCTCTGCCGTTGTAAAAGAAGATATCAAAATCCTGCATGGCTACAACCCCACGATTGAAGGAAACGGTCGAACCGGTTGGATTATTTTAGATTACGGATACGTTGTCGTCCATCTTCTAACGAGTGAGTTAAGAGAATATTATAAACTTGACAGTCTTTGGGAAGATGCCAAAGTCGTCTTGAGCCTTCAATAAAATTTTGAGCCGGGCTAAAACCCGGCTCCTCTACTAAAACTCTTCTAAAATATATCGTTCAGAATTTCCTGAGCATGGTCTTGTGGCTTAACATCTTCATAAGCCTTTTGTATTTTGCCGTCTTCATCGATAATATAAGTGATACGCAAAGTACCCGTAAATTCCTTACCCATGAATTTCTTTTTACCCCAGGCTTCATAAGCCTGAATCATCTCGGTACTTGTGTCCGAAAGCAAAGGAAAAGGCAAAGAATACTTTTCTTGAAACTTAGCATGAGATTTTGGGCTGTCTTTACTAACGCCAAATACAACCAGCCCCTTTTGGCGAAACTCAGCAAAACTATCCCTGAAACTGCAAGCTTCTTTTGTGCATCCGGGAGTGTCGTCCTTTGGGTAAAAATAAAGCACAACTTTCTTCCCCCGATAATCACTCAACTTATGGGGATTTTCATCCTGATCCATTAATTCAAATTCTGGAGCTAAAACACCTTCTTTTAACATACAACCTCCTAAAACAGTGGTAGAACAAAGAGATAGCAAACCGCAAAAAAGTGTAAAAATGCAGTTGCCTTGATAAATTGCCATTGAGGCTTCAAACCTCGTGACATTCGATACATCATATACATACTAAAGATGCCAAATAATGCCGTCAATAGCAAGGGAATATTCCGTGCTATTCCCCCAATCTGATAAAAATGCCAGGTAAAGAAAATATATGCCAAAACAACCGTAATGTTTTGAAGTCTGATTCCGTTCT
>CAZEIB010000372.1:0-670 GCA_964511785.1 uncultured Oscillospiraceae bacterium | reverse complement strand
AATCAGGGTTGAGATCCTGCATTCCGCAAGCTAAAAGAAACAAGAGCGGTGAAACAATCATTCCCTCAAAAACCACACTCAAGCTATGGTAAACCATTTTCCCCAGACGGGATGTGTTCAATAAAATCAACAAGCTAATAGCAACAATATAAATCAAATTGACGCCAATCAGTTTGTTTATTCTCAGCAAGTAATAGAGAATGAAAAAGTAAACTCCAAAAAGAACAATTGTCAGAATCACTAAAAGGCTTTTCTTATCCCCCCGATCGAAATTGACTTTGCTATAGCTATTCACCTTCGAACTCGTCAGATAATTAAAAAACTCTTGAATTGCAATCATGGTCAGGAAGAAAAACAAGCCAAGTAAAAATCCAGATAAATCGAAGTGGTTTCGTGTTGAGCTGCCATAAATTGAACCAACGAAATAAATCAGACAGCCGGCAAAGATAAAAAATGCATTTTTCTTAAGTGAAGATTTAACGGTTTCCATTGAAACAAGTTTAACACAGCCTTCCATCTCAATCATCGCTGTTATAATCAAAAGTGATGAAAAGAACAAAATCGGTTTTTCTGATTATCGCTTTGTTTATCCTCATGGCTGCAAGTCTGGTTATGACTGAAAACAGCCATGCCCAGAATTTAAAACAGAATAACGAAATATACATTGCAA
>CAZEIB010000371.1:0-1913 GCA_964511785.1 uncultured Oscillospiraceae bacterium | reverse complement strand
AATACGCAGAAGCTGTTAATCGCGAGCTTACGGAAAAATCGAATCCAGGAATCGCAAGTGAACTCGTTGATAGAGCAAAACAAGCAATTAACAAAACAATTGAATCAGTTGGTTGTTTTGTTACGGAGCTGAAAGAAAAGTATTTTGAAAAATCAAATTTTTTGGATGATGGTAGGAGTCAGGAGATTGAGTCTAATAGAAATACTGAAGTAACTGAAAAGACAAGGTCTTTTGGTCGATAAAAATTTAGAAAAAGAATATACGGTAGAGCAGTTAGCTCAAATGGCATCATCTTTATTGAAGGATGACAAAGGGATTACTATTACAGGAAAAGCTATTGAAAATAGATACCAAGAAGTGTTAAAGCAAGAATTTAATAGAGATAGGTATTATATAGTTATTCAAGAGGTTTCAGAAAGAGAAGGAATAAAAAACCAACTCTTTCTATCGAAATGGACAGATATTAATAGTCATCTACGGAACTGATAGCCCATATTGCAGCTAAAATCCAACCAACCCCAGTTAATTGCAATAAAAAGGCAACAATTGCCGAGAAAAACTTACCTTTCAGGAGGAAAAGTATAAATGGGAATAGAATTGCTATTAGTTTCATTTATTGACCTTATTTTAACTTGATGAAAAACTTCTATATTCTATCAAAGTATATAGTAGACAGAGTAAATATATAATATTGGCTTTATTAACGGGTAAGGAGTTGTTTTTATGAGCTTTAAAAAGAAAGCTATCGAAATTAGTGAAAACTATATCGGGAAAGGAGTTTTTGTTTCCGGAAATATTCCTGGTAAAAAATTGGAAAATGCAACGATAAGCTTTCCTATTGATACGGATGACGAAATTATTAGTCTTATAGATGCTACAGTTTTTGGTTCATGTAAAGTAGGAATGGCATTTGGATTAAAAGGAGTTTATTGGAAGAATGATAGAAATGAGGGAAAAACATTTTTAAGTTGGAATGAGTTGATTAATCTTAAAGATAAAATTTATATAAAGATGTTTGGGGAGTTGTTTTTAGGACCTGGGAATGTGATGACTTTGAGCGGTGCTGATATTAAAACTGATCAAGCAAAAAATTTGGTTATTCAACTGATAGATGCATATGAAAAATATGACGTTGGTGGCCAAGAATCTAAAAGTGTAAATTTGTCTTCATATATAATCGCAATATTAAAAATCAGTGCTATTTATGCAACAGACAAAGAGGATGTTTGTGAGGAGATTGTAGGTAAGTGTTTAGAATACATTAACTATGATGAAGGTGTTGTCGATAAAGAGTATGCAATTACTGTTTTTCAGGAGTATATTCATGAGCTATCTAATCTCAAAGGCGTTTTTAGAAAGTTAGAGGTTAGTAAAATTCAAGCTGAATTAAATAAATATACATATAGTGATAGTGAAAAAAATTTCGTAAATATTATGATAGATGATTTAAAAACATCAGAAGATACGTTTTTAACGTTAAAAGAATAATAATTACAGTAGAGAGATTAAAGCTCCGGATTCGAGAGGTTTTATTAAGAAGGAAAATAGATGGTTTTTTCTAAAAAGATAAATTGCGGAATATGAATAGTATGACTAAAGATGAAAATGAAGAGTGGCACAATTATGTGATCGTACCACTCATCAGTGCCCACACTGTAGCTCTATAGAAAGATATAAAGACACTCAAGTAATATGTACTAAGTGTGGCAAAAGTTAAGGATATTAGAAAGGAATTACTAAAGAGTATAAAGAAAAACCGTAAATAACTTGCGTCATTTACGGTTCTCTTATAAATTAGCCCTATCGGTTTGAAAGAATTCGCACTTCTCTCAAACTACTCTAAACGACCCACAAGTCATTTAAAGCAAGCTCTAAGGCAATAATATCATTTAGATGATAGAAAGCAAGTCAAA
>CAZEIB010000370.1:0-1914 GCA_964511785.1 uncultured Oscillospiraceae bacterium | reverse complement strand
AAATATTGTCAACCAAGGATATTGCATCAGAATATTGCCTTCTCAAACCTAAACTTCACACGGATTTGACATCCAATGCAGTAATATTTCAATTAACCTCAATAATAGGAACTGATTTATTATGACAAATAATAGAAATAAGCCGACCTTCAAATCGCAGTTGTTGCTCTATACAACGCTCTTGCTACTCTTGCTTGGCATCGCATTGGTAACGACCTTGTCTTTAGTGAGCAATTCAGTTATCAAGGACGAGGTGCCTTATTTTTATTTAGAGCCTGATAAAGCAGACAATATTATAGTAGACGAATCCTCTGGAACTCATAACCCAGATTTGACTTTTTCCGAGACAAGCGTTCAGAATAGTATTGTTAAAAGGTTGGAGTCGAAGTTGCTTCGTTGGTTTATTCTTATCACCGCGGGATTTATTGTTGCATTTCTTTTTGGAATGAGTTGGATTAGCAATCAAATATCAAGACCGATAACAGAGTTAACAGAGGCGGTATCATCCCACGATCCTCTAAAAAATATTGACTCCACATCCATCCCTAAACATCTTGAATCTGCGAATCTGCAAGAAGCTGTCCAATCTAAAATAAAAGAACTCGAGGGCTTAGTGTTACAACAACATGAGTTTGTCTTGAATACTGCCCACGAATTTCGCTCCCCTGTAGCAGCCATACGAATGAATCTCGACTTGATTCTGCAGGAAAAAGAAACTATCGAACCAGAACTACTTGAGAGCATCGTCTCTATGGACAATTCAACCATTAGGTTACAAACGCTCCTAAAACAATATAGATTGTATATGTGTAATGATCAGATTTATCACCCTGAAAAAATCGAGATAAAACCTTTGGTGTATGAATGTATTGAAGTTCTCCAAGACAAAGCCAAAAATAATCAAGTGTTGGTTTCATTTGACACTGATGACCTAGATTCAATCTATTCGGATAAAGCCATATTACAAACAATTCTGATAAACCTGATAGATAATGCAATTAAATACAATCGAACAAAGGGTAATGTCAATATAAAGGTAAGTCTCTGCCAGGATTGGTATGAGTTCTCCGTAGAAGACAACGGCATTGGGGTTTCTCAAGACGATTTACCTTACATATTTGACAGATTCTATCGAGTAGACAAATCCAGGTCAAGGAAAACCGGGGGTACTGGCTTAGGCCTTGCTATTGTCAAGTCCCTCGTAGAGAGCGCTTCAGGACGTATCAACATTCAGAGTGAGATTGGCAAGGGAACGATTGTCCGTTTATTCATCCCAATCTACGATCATGTAGCACCTTAAGTAAATACAAAAGAGCTTAAACAAAAAACAATAACCGGGAAACAACTGAAAATCTTACTATAATCTACTCTTTTTGTAATTTTACAGAATGCTCGAACACAATCCTTTAAATTGTGTGATTAAGGTGGATATTTTAATAAAAGCGTTATAATTTTTTATTATATATACTAAGAAGGCTATGTATATGGAAAGAATAATTAAGCAACAAGGTACAAGCTACAAAACAAAGGACGGAGCCGGAGTGGGTCTGGTCAGGGGCATGGAAAATACTGCCGTTGATCTCTCTAATCCGGTTTTAATTTTATCCATAACATCGAAAGGTTAGGTCAATGAGCAGCTTCAAAGATTTACGTATTGTCGACAATTTTTATCAGACATCAGCTTTTTTCCCTATGCCAACAGTATTGGTGGGGACTCTTACGAGTGATGGCACAACAAGCCTTGGACCATATTCACTGGTACAGCCCTATTATATTGCCGGCAAAGATTATTATGCAATGTTGCTCTGCTGCCGCAACTCCTCGAATACCGCGCAGCATCTTTTGGCAAGTGGCAAGTGTTCTCTGAACTTCATCCCCGATGATAAGAAGATGTTCAAAGAAGCAGTCAGGCTG
>CAZEIB010000369.1:1272-1921 GCA_964511785.1 uncultured Oscillospiraceae bacterium | reverse complement strand
ATAATCAGCCGTGGTACTTCATGGTGGTGCGCGATGAGAAGTTAAGGGGTCAGCTGCGGGAGCTTTATGACAGGCCTTGGGTGGCTTCTGTTCCTGCTTTTATTGTCGTTTTGGCTGATCACGATACATCATGGAAACGTCGCTATGATGCGAAAGATCATGCAGATATAGATGTGGCTATTGCTACTGAGCATCTTTGTTTGGCTGCTGCCGAGAAAGGTTTAGGTACGTGCTGGATCTGTAGTTTTGACCGTAAGAAATGCGCCGATCTACTTCGTTTGCCTGAGCCTATTGAACCGGTGGTGATCTTGCCCATTGGTTACCCGACCGATGAAAAGCTATTTGAAACAACACCGAAGAACCGTAAGTCATTAGCCGATATTGTACGGTATGATTCGTTCGGCGATTAATGCCTGGCGTTAAGTCTTATTAAGCGTTCTTTCATGCTTCTTTCTTTAAGAATGTTTATATTTGTTTGGATGAACACCTAAGCTGCATGAATAAACGTGAATGGATCATATGTCTCCTATTGTTTCATACTTTCTTTCTTTGCGGACAGAAAGTATTGAAACCCGATACTGCATTGTTGAATAAGATATTTTCGGAATCGAATGAGATTGAATTGACACCGGAAGCCAAAGAGGCTATT
>CAZEIB010000369.1:547-1262 GCA_964511785.1 uncultured Oscillospiraceae bacterium | reverse complement strand
ATACGATAAGGTACCTTGATCTCTCCCGGATTTAAGGTTCCTGAGTTAAGGCAGAAAGATAAGCCAAACAGCTTGTTTATGCCTGAAATAGAATTGCCCGAAGAGCGGCACTGGGAGCTTAACCCGGAGCGAATGCCATCGTATGTTTTTTGGTTGTATGATGAGCATTCAGGAGACTCAACAGACATTCGTTCGTTTGTGATTGATGAAGAAATGATGGAGCTAATACGAAACTTATATCCGGGTATTAGACTGCGATCATTCGCTTTGTATACCATGGATCGGACCATGATGCTGCCGGGTATTACTTTCTTCTTTAATGCAGAAGATATATTAAGAACCGTTTTCTGGCCTACTCATCGGGCAAAGAAGAGGAATGCAAAACATGCCAATGCGTGGAAGCATTATAATATGTTGCCAATGACAGGTAAATGAACTTGCTGCCTATGTTGCGAAACCATTTCATCCTCGTTGGATTAGCTCTTTTCTTATTTGCTTCGTGCCAAAAGAAAAGCTACTATGAAGACAGTGGAACAACCTTTCATACACTTTTTCGGATTCATTATGAGTCAACCGGCTTACTTACCAAGCAGATTGATGCTGAGATACAGCGTTTCAATCTTTCTTTAAATCCCTTCAATGCGAACTCAATCATAGCACAGGTGAATAACAATCAATCTGTTGAAACAGACGATTTGTTTCAGGCTGTTTTTAA
>CAZEIB010000369.1:0-537 GCA_964511785.1 uncultured Oscillospiraceae bacterium | reverse complement strand
ATCGCTGAGGTTTCAGGTGGGGCATTCGATATCACGTGCGCTCCTTTTATTAATGCCTGGGGGTTTGGTTTTGGTGAACGAGAGCCTTTGAGTGAAGAAAAGATTGATAGTATGCACGGTTTTGTGGGGTATGAGAAAGTGAAGCTGGAGGGCTCTTATGTCAAGAAAGACGATCCGCGATTGGTGCTGAACGGTTCGGCAATAGCTAAAGGATATGCATGCGATGTGATCGCCCGCCTGCTCGAAAAGGAAGGGGTGAAGAACTATATGGTGGATATCGGCGGTGAGATTGCCTATAAAGGTAAAAATGAACAAGGTAACTGCTGGCAAGTAGGTATTAGGAAGCCTGTTAAGAACGAGGAGGGGGTTTACAATGAAATAAGTCAGGTGTTTAACCTGTGCGGAAAAGGTGGTCTGGCTACCTCCGGGAACTATCTGAATTATTATGAAAAAGACGGTCGTGTCTACGGTCATACAATCAATCCTCTTACGGGTTATCCGGCTGAAAGTGATGTGCTAAGTGCTACGGTTTGGGCT
>CAZEIB010000368.1:0-1924 GCA_964511785.1 uncultured Oscillospiraceae bacterium | reverse complement strand
TAGAAGCATCTTTTTCAATATACGTATCTGACGAGGCAATATAAGCCTCAGGCTGATAATAATCATAGTAGCTTACAAAATACTCTACCGCACTGTCAGGAAAAAACTGGCGAAATTCACTACATAATTGGGCTGCCAAGGTTTTATTATGGGCAATAACCAAAGTGGGCTTTTGCACTTTTTCAATAATGCTGGCCATGGTAAAAGTTTTACCCGATCCCGTAACCCCTAAGAGCACTTGATCCCTTAGCCCTTCTTTAATTCCTTCCGACAAAACCTCAATGGCTTGAGGTTGATCCCCTTGTGGTTTATAAGGGGCTTTTAATACAAATTGGCTCATCTGACCCTCCCGTTAGTAAGAACATTTGTTCTTTTTATTATACCATAGTTCTTCTTTTCCCTGTAGGGCTTCTTTTCTTTTTTTGTACAAAAGCAGGGTTTTCTCTTTGCTTTTTACAAGAACAAGCTTTCGCATAACAATTGCCTAAACCCCCATCCTATGGTAAAATAGACAGGTGCATGATTTATGAAAGAGGAGGCCTTTTTATGACCCCATCAAAAGTATTTTTTACCAATTTACGTGCTACTGCTGACCAAAATCTCTTAGACAAACTGGCTATGCTCATTAAAAAAGCCGGTATAGAAACCATTGACTTTAAGAAGAAATATGCCGCCATTAAAATTCACTTTGGCGAACCTGGCAACTTGGCTTTTTTGCGCCCTAATTATGCCAAAGTAGTTGCAGATATTGTAAAAGATTTAGGAGGAAAACCCTTTTTAACCGACTGCAACACCTTATATGTTGGAAGACGAAAAAATGCCTTAGATCATTTAGATTCTGCCTACGAAAACGGTTTTTCACCCTTTTCTACCGGTTGCCATGTGATTATTGCCGATGGATTAAAAGGTACCGATGAAGCTTTAGTTCCCATTGATGGCGATTTTATTAAAGAAGCCAAAATTGGCCGCGCTATCATGGATGCAGATATTTTTATTTCTTTAACCCACTTCAAAGGGCATGAATCCACCGGTTTTGGCGGCACTATCAAAAATATCGGCATGGGTTGCGGCTCAAGGGCCGGAAAAATGGAAATGCACTCTGCCGGTAAACCTGATGTAGATCAAAACAAATGTATTGGCTGTAGGCGCTGTATGCGAAACTGCGCTCACGACGCTATTGAAATGGTAGCGCACAAGGCGGTCATTGATCATCAAAAATGTGTGGGTTGTGGCAGATGTATCGGAGTGTGCCCCGAAGATGCGGTATATGCCGCAGGAGACGAACATAATGACATTTTAAATAAAAAAATGGCTGAATATACCTATGCTGTAGTTAAAGACCGTCCTCAATTTCACATTAGCTTGGTTATTGACGTATCTCCCTACTGCGATTGCCATAGTGAAAACGATTTACCTATTATCCCCGATGTAGGGATGTTTGCCTCTTTTGATCCTATTGCCCTAGACCGCGCCTGCGCTGATGCTTGTAACCGTCAACCTATTATTCCCGGTAGCCGTTTAAGTGAAATGCCCCATATTCATAGAGATCACTTTCAAAACAACCATCCGGAAACCAACTGGGAAAGCCAATTATCTCATGGAGAAAAGCTGGGAATTGGCACCCAAAACTACGAATTAATCGAGGTGTAATCTTTCTTGCGAAATACCCTAACCATTAAAGGTGCTAAAGAGCATAATTTAAAAAATATTGATGTTTCCATTCCAAGAGATCAATTAGTAGTCTTCACTGGACTTTCCGGCTCCGGAAAGTCCTCTTTGGCCTTTGATACTATTTATGCCGAAGGTCAAAGGCGCTACGTTGAATCTTTGTCTTCCTATGCTAGACAATTTTTAGGACAAATGGAAAAACCAGATGTGGATAGTATTGACGGTCTTTCTCCTACAATAGCTATCGACCAAAAAA
>CAZEIB010000367.1:0-1926 GCA_964511785.1 uncultured Oscillospiraceae bacterium | reverse complement strand
CTTTCTTCAGTTCTGGGCAATAAATTCGGCTTCCATATTTCTTTGATTTTTGCATAAACCAATATAAAATCATGGTTATCTGAAAACCATCTCGCATCGTTTGATCTGGTATGTTTTTTGTGCCAAATTACTGTGTTAACAAAATTATTCCTTCCAAAAATCTCATCACAAAGCACTTTCAAATAATGCCCTTCATCATCGTCAATGCTTATCCAAATACTTCCGTCATCTGAAAGAAGATTTCTTAGTATTTCTAATCTTGGCTTAATTAAACTCAACCAAGTCGAATGCTCCAAATTGTCATCGTAATGTTCGAAGGCACTGCCTGTGTTATAGGGTGGATCCAAATATATACATTTCACCTTGCCAGAATATTTCTTTTCTAAGGCTTTTAGTGCAAGCAAATTATCACCGTGAATCAAGATATTTTCGGTGTTTTCGTCATGCTCTGTATTTGAAAGTTCTTTGTTTTCTATTAATAATCTTGGCTCTACAGAGATTTTATCTTCTTTGCCATACCAAGTTAATTCCAGTTTATTCGCCATTCCATCTCCACCTTATTTTTTCTTTTTTCGTTTTGTATTTTTGGGTTCATCATCAAAATCCACTACCATTTTTTCTATTTTATGACCTCTTTCTTCAATCATTTCTCTATAGGCTAAGAAGTCATCTTGCATTTGTGCTCGGTCGATATATTTCTTGTAAGAGGTACTTGAGCCATTTTGACGATTGAATTTATAGTTTTCATCCATGCTATCCGGCCAGTTAGCTTTCCAGTCCTCATATTCTTCCCAAGTGATTTCCTCATCCATGAAGCGATTTTGCATCTGCCTCCAAGCATTCAGAGCTTGATCCATTTTTAGTATGTTATGTCCTAAGAAAGCAACTGTATGGATTTCTGTATCGGCCATTCTAGATTTACCGATTGCTATTGGGATTGAATCCTCAAGTTTAAACAGTAGCCTAACCACTTCGTCAAAATCGTAGGGATACACTGGATCTTTCAAGTATTCAGGCTTTACATCTAAAGCTTCAGCAATATTCCCCAGAGTATCGTCTTTGGGGTTCCTCATATCTAACTCATATTGTCTGATACGGACATCACTTAAATTCACTTTGTCCCCTAATATCTTTTGGGTTAACCCACGTAATTCTCTGAATTTTTTAAATAAATATCCTGAAGCCATAAGACATCCTCCTTATACGAAACATATTTGCTACTTCTATTCTAACCGCTAGGTCAACAAAAAACAATAAAAATCTCCAAAAAAGCAAATAGAAAATAAAAAAGCCTTGACAGAAACAAATATGCTACATATAATCATAATCAAGCAGAAACAAAAATGTTCCGCTCAAGAAAGGAGGAAAGCACAATGGAGAAATTATTCCTAACTTCTAGAGAAGTAGCCGATATACTAAACGTTTCGCAGCAAAAAGCTTATCAGATCATTCGTGAACTGAATGAAAAGCTAGCTGAGCAAGGCTTTCTGACTCTTAGGGGGCGTATTAACAAACAGTATTTCATGGAACAAATTTACAAAGCAAAGGAGGAAAAATAAATGCCAGCTTACAAAGACGAAAAAGCAGGAACGTGGTATGTCTCGTTCTACTACAAGGACTGGGACAACCAAAGTCATAAGAAAATGAAAAGAGGATTTCCAACCAAGAAAGAAGCCACCACATTCGAGAGAAACTTCACCATCAAGATGTCTGGTTCTCTCAACATGACCTTCGAAAATTTCTATGAGCTCTACAAAGATGATGTCAAAGAGACGGTTCGGCTAAATACTTGGATGAGTAAAGAGCATATGATTACCACAAAAATCTTGCCTTTCTTCGGGGAACTTAAAATGAACGAGATAAAACCTGTCACTGTAAAGAAATGGCACAATGTTCTGATGACGATGGAAAATGCAGAAGGGAACA
>CAZEIB010000366.1:0-1928 GCA_964511785.1 uncultured Oscillospiraceae bacterium | reverse complement strand
GAATTGAACTATATAATTATGATGCTAGTGAACTTATAGCTTGTCACCTGAAAGGACGAATTGATGAGTGCTTTTTCAACGTCGATCCACCTTATGTAGAAAAAGGGCATAAACTCTATACTAATTATTTCAAAGAAGAAGATCATAGAGGCTTTGAAAAAATAGTATCAGAACATTTAAGTGATAGCCTTTGGATTGTTACTTATGACGACTGCGAACTAGTCAATGACATCTATAAAGAGTACCATAAGGTGGGATACGAAATTTTACACAACGCTGGCAAAAGCACTAAAGGAAAAGAAATAGTAATTACAAATATAGATGAAAATCATTTTGTTTGGTAGTGCGAACATGAACGTGGTGATGATGGGGGTCAGGTGATATTTAAATTTCCAAAGGTGAAGAAAGTTATTTTATTTGGAGTTTTTATTTCCTATTTGAACAAGTTATTGATGTTTTAAATGTTTCTGATGAAAGAGATAAGGAAACTCATCAGTTTAATATAGTGTCCCCCTTGTCAAGGGAATAAAATAAAAAAATAAGTGACTCTTTTGATTGAATGTTATAAAATCATGTGGCACTGGATGTGCCAAGGAAAACCTGATCAGGTTTTTTATACCGTAAGCTTTGATGTGGTCTATACTTATTGCATTCTAAAACACATCGGGTAATACCTTTTCTTAATTCATTCGGGGAATTGCATTCATTTATGTAGATATGGTCGTATTTTAGGCTTCTGAATCAGCGCTCAATAATAAGATTATCCACCCAGCGTGCTTTTCCATTCATACTCTGGCGAATGTTGGAATTGTTAAGAAACAGGGTATATTCAGAACTTGTGACCTGACTTCCTTGGTCGGAATTAATAATTTCGGGCTTTCCATAGAACTCTATTGCTCGTTTTAAGGCCGTTATTACCGGGGTGGTATCCAAGCCGTCAAGACTTCATATCCCACAACAAAACGGCTGTACCAGTCAATAATGGCGGTAAGATACATATGTGTCTTACCCATAGGAATGTAGGTAATATCAATTGCCCATACCTGATTAGGTTTTGTAATTGGAAGATTTCTAAGTAAATATGGGAAGACCTTATAAGCCTTCTGTGTATTGGCGTCTTTTCATATTTCACTCCTTTTTTCTTCTTTTCTGAATTATAGCAAAGTCATTTCATTTTTTCTTTCCTCTGGCTAGTTTCTAGGGGATATTATAGACTTACTGCAGAGAACCTCAAAAGATTAACTTTTGAAATTCTTTATGATAGATTTATTCAAGAAAACAGCAAAACCATGAAAGAAAAAATGACGAATACTGATGGAGGTAGAGTAGCGGCGTAAGTAATTACACAAATTGTGAAGAAGGATGAGAACATAATTTAAGAAATATTGAAAAAGGTCTAAAATTTTAGACATTGTTTTTAATCTACTCCAGTTTAATTTATTTAAAGATCTAATACGAAAGTGTACTTTTATAGCCTTTCTACAAATGGTGCACTTGACTTGACAATTCAGCATTTCAAATATAAAAACAGAAGAAAATCAAAAAAGAGGTAGACAATTGGATATGAAATGTCCTGATTAGTAGAGAGTATTTTATTCTTATTAATCAGGATTACTTTATGTAGAGCATTACAAATATGGTTTGTTAATTCAATGGTATTTAGAATATCAAATAAAGCAAGAATTCAAAATATATTACCATTTTGATCTTCTAAATTTTTAATTACAAACTTATTTTTAAAAAAGGAACAATTCACTTGTGTTTATGTCGTATTAAAGCAGAGGTTCAAAACTATTTTGATAGGAGGTGCTGTGATGAAAAATATCAGAATTCCAGGTGATAGCAACCTCATATTCCTTCCTATTATGTATCTTTGGAGTGGTATAAAAAGAATAGAGTCCCGAAACGTATAAAAGAGGTAAAATAGA
>CAZEIB010000365.1:0-1933 GCA_964511785.1 uncultured Oscillospiraceae bacterium | reverse complement strand
TACCAAAGAACCCTTGCTTTACATGATTAAAAGCAAGGGTTCTTTGACGATCTGACCCGACATAGAATTATGTCGGGTTTTATGTATTAATAAAGCTAATTGTCTTAAAAAATTATATACACCTCAAATTTTTTAAGATAGATTTTCTAATAGCTGGTATAAGTGTTCTAATTCATCTTGAGAATAGTATTGAAGAGTAATTTTTCCTTTTTTTAAACTCCCTGTAAAGCTGGTTCGCATCCCAAGGGTTTCTTGCATTTTTTCTTGCATTTGACTTAATTCAACAGGTAAAATTTTTGCAGAAGGATTTTTTGCTGGCGTTTTCAAATCAGCTGCCATTTTTTCCAGTTGCCGTACATTTAAGCCTTTTAAAATAACCATAGAGGCTAGCTCTTTTTGTTTTTTTTCACTTTGAACCCCTGCAAGAACCCTGGCATGGCCGGCAGATAAATCGCCTTTTCTAACCAAGGAGAGAATTTCCTCGGGTAAAGTTAAAATACGCAATAAGTTTGCAATGGCAGAACGACTTTTTCCAAGACGCTGAGCCAGTTTTTCCTGAGTGTACCGATGTTGATCCATTAAAGCTTGTAAAGCTAAGGCTTCTTCCACAGGGTTTAAATCTTCTCGCTGAAGGTTTTCAATTAAGGCTGCTTCCATTTGCTCCAGTTGATCAAAATCCTTCACGATAGCTGGAATAGTGGGCAAATTTGCTAACCTGGCAGCCCTAAAACGCCGTTCTCCGGCAACAATGCGGTAGCGTCTACCAATAGGTACAACTAAAATAGGTTGCAAAACCCCTACTTGCTTAATGCTTTGGGCTAATTGTTCCAAACTGTCTTTTTCAAAATGTTGCCTAGGTTGTGATTCATTAGGGTCAATGTCGGCAATGTTAAGCTCTTGAACGGATTGGAGGGAAAAATCCTCTGAAAGGGGAAGAAGTTGATCCAAACCTTTTCCTAAGCCTTTTTTTTTCATGAAAACACCTCACCAATTTATTAAGGAAAACTACTTGTTGTTTTTAATAATTTCTTTTGCTAAGGCTTCATAAGCCCTTGCACCGGCGCTTTTAGGGTCGTATAAATGAATAGGAAGGCCATGGCTTGGTGCTTCTCCTAAACGTACATTACGAGGAATAACAGTGGCAAAGACTTTTTTTCTAAAGTGTTTTTTAACTTGATCTACCACTTGTAAACCTAAATTGGTTCGACCGTCCAGCATGGTTAAAAGTACCCCTTCAATTTGTAAATGAGGGTTAAAAGTTTTATTCACCCTTTGAATGGTATTCATTAAAGCGGTAACCCCTTCCAAGGCATAGTACTCCGATTGGATGGGAATTAAAACAGAATCAGAGGCAACAAGACCATTTAAAGTAAGCAAACTTAAAGAGGGCGGGCAATCGATTAAAATGAACTGATACTGACTTTTGATTTTTTCTAAGGCAGTTTTTAATTGATATTCTCGTCTTTCTACCTGTACCAATTCTACTTCTGCGCCGGATAGGCGAATGTCAGCGGGGATAAGAGAGAGGTTAGGAAGCAGAGTTTGTATAATGGCTTTTTCTATAGGTAGGTGATTAATAATTACTTCATAAATACTACTTTCCTGTGCTCTTTGTCCAAGACCACTTGTGGTATTTCCTTGAGGGTCCAAGTCAATAAGCAAAGTCTTTTTGCCAAGGTGTGCCAAATAAGCAGCTAAATTAACGGCTGTAGTGGTTTTTCCCACACCGCCTTTTTGATTGGTAATGGTAATCGTTTTTCCCACAATACTGCTCCTTTAAATGGTAAAATAGTCTTTACATGACCTTTATTGTACTGGTTTTTACAGGGAAAGTAAAGGAAAGAAAAGAATTAGTCAAGATGATTTCCACAAGCTATGGCACTTGCAAAGGCGAAAAGCAAATTATATCCTCCACAAGGACCATGAACATTTA
>CAZEIB010000364.1:0-1940 GCA_964511785.1 uncultured Oscillospiraceae bacterium | reverse complement strand
GCAGCGATGGTGGTAAAGATGGTAGCCAGTACTGCTAAAATCATGTGAGGGGTAACCAAAGCAGTTGCTAAAGCGCTACCAACAGACTCGCTTGTGGATTGGGAAGAGGACATGACCCCTGAAAAATATACTACCAGATAAATACTGTAACCCAGACCTAACAGGGCGGCAATCATGAGAATCAGGCTTCGTTTTTTCTTTGTTTTCATAAAAATACTCCTTACAATATTTTATTTTCATACCACAAAGAATTATACGGTAAAAGGAAGAAAAAAGCTTATGCTGGTAGCAGAATTTTTAAAATTAAGGTAGGCGGGGCTATGCAAGTGTTCTAAAGAAGACAATATAATTCCTCCGATAATGAATAAAACAATAATAATCAAAAAGCTTTTTCCTAAAGGATATTCTTTTAGAAAGGGTATTTTGCGAAGAACATTAAATAAATTGAAAGATAAAAGATAAGTGGGAAAAAGCAAAAAGCCAAAACCAGTAAAAGTTATTAGCAAATGAAGAAAGCCTTCTTTAACCCCAAAGGATTTGAAAAGAGAAAAATCAATAATAATGCTGTTTACAAAAAGAGCAAAAAGAAGGAAATGAATAGGAAAAAAAGCTACTTTTATTTTTTTGGGCCATGGGCGATAGGTAGGATAAAAAGAGGTTTTTGAAGAATGTTTTGTCTTTTCAAAGGCTGCCGAATTGTTTTTATGAAGGGGGATATTTGACAGGAAGGGTTCTTTTATAGTGACAGAAATTTTTTTTAAATCATCGGATAAAGCCATGGTATTTTCATAGCGCAAAAGAGGATCAAAAGCAGTAGCTTTCCCAATGATTTTTTGAAGAGGAGAAGGGATCAAATCCGTTTCTAAAAAATTTCGATTTCCTCGTTGCGCTGTTTTTCCTGTCAGTAAAAAATACAAGGTCATGCCAATACCATATATGTCACTTCGTCTATTAGTTTGTCCAAAGCCAAATTGCTCAGGAGGGGCATAGCCTATAGTACCAACATAGGTGGTGTCTCTGTTTTTTAAAGGCTTATATTCTCTGGCAGCACCAAAGTCAATAAGTTTTATGTTGCCCAAA
The DNA here is from genome assembly GCA_964511785.1 of uncultured Oscillospiraceae bacterium. Taxonomy (GTDB): domain Bacteria; phylum Bacillota; class Clostridia; order Christensenellales; family Aristaeellaceae; genus CAYFQH01. Next base: position 860 of record CAZEIB010000364.1, on the reverse strand, counting down.
CCAAGGTATAGAATATTATCCGGTTTGATATCTCTATGTAAAATGGGAGCAGGGCGCTGGTGAAGGTAATGGATAACACTACATAAGTTTTGAATAATTACAAGGGCTTCTTTTACGGAAAAAGGACCATTTTTTTCGACTTCTTCAAAAAGGGAAGGGGCACAAATATACTCTTCAATAAATACCCATGTATTTTCTAAAGAGTAACCGTCAAAAACCTTTGGTAAAAAAGGATGCTGTAATTTTTGCAGAAGTTGGTACTCTTTTTTTCCTAAAGAGGTGTTCTGGTAAAATTCTTTTCGAATATAAAAATCATCCCGTGCAGTTGTTACTTTTTCCACTTTACCCATAGGGGAGTTTTTAAGAGTAGCAACGGAAGAATATTGTTGGTTTTTTTCGACAGACAGCAGTAAATATTCTATTTCGTTCATAGTTAAAGAGCTCCTACAAGGGTTGGTTGTTGAAACTCAAAAAGCAAATCATCGGTTTGTGCTAAGGACATTTTTTGGTTAAAGGCATAAATAATAATAGCATCTCTTTTACTTTTACAATACAAATCGCCCCTTTGGGCAATTTTTAGAAGCCTCTGGGCTTCTCTTAAAGTCATGTTCATGGCAAAAGCTATTTGAATTAACTTGTCTTTTGAGGCTTGCCTTTCTCCTGAAAAAATTTGATAACCAAAAGGAATACTGATTTGGGCGCCTTTAATAACAGCGCTTTTTTTAAGTCCTTTTTCTTTTAAGCAGCGGGATAAATAAGCGGCTAGAGTAGGTAGTTCTTCTTCTGTTTCGGTAGACAAATAATCTTCCAAAGAAGAAGTAAAAAGAGACTACCAAGACAAACGCCATGCCGACTTTGAT
>CAZEIB010000363.1:0-1946 GCA_964511785.1 uncultured Oscillospiraceae bacterium | reverse complement strand
GACGGAAATCCCTTTGCTGTTGAAACCACAGTAAAAAAAGTATGGATTGACGGTAATTTAGTTTTCGAAGATGATGGCAAATTTCAAGATTAGTGATGAACAGCTTGAAAGAACAAAGATTGTTAAATAGTAAACTTGTTTTTCTATTGTATATAAATTAAATAATGTGTATAATTAGTAAGAATGTAACAAAATGTTAAATGGTTGTGGAATGTGCAGGCAGCACATTATACATATATTATTTTATTTAAGAAAGGAGAAATCATATGAAAAAATTGATTTCTTTACTGTTAGTAGGGTTAATGGCTCTATCTATGGTTGGTGCTTTAGCAGAAGATACCACCCCTTACGCAGTAACCGAACCTATCACCATTCAATGGTGGCATGCCCACGAAGATCAGTTCACTGATCAAATTAACTACATGGTGGAAGAATTCCAAAAACAAAACCCCAACATTACTGTAGAGGCTATTTACCAGGGGAGCTATGGCGAAATTAACGAAAAATTCGTTGCTGCCGTTGCTGCCGGGCAAGTACCTGCTTTAGTAACAGCCAACACTTCTTATCCTGCAGTATATGGCTCTCAAGGTTTAGCTGAAAAGTTGGATCCTTACATTGAAGCTTACGAGTATAACTTGGCAGATTTTGGGGAAGGGCTTATTGCCTCTACTTCTTTTGAAGGAGAACAAGTAAGCTTACCTTACTTAATTTCTACCCAAGTAATGTACTACGACAAAACAGCCGCTACTGAAGAAGGCATTGAAATGCCTAAAACTTTAGCAGATATGGATGCTTTTTTGGAAAAAGCCACTGTGTTTAACGAAGATGGCACTACCAAGCGCTACGGTACCATTTTTGCCGGTTGGGATTATTGGTATTTTGAAATGTTGTTTAAAAACAACGGTGTTGAAACAGTTTTAGCTGATGGTTTAACTACTGATGTAAACAGCGAAGAATCTGTTGCCATTACCACCAAAATGAAAGAATGGATAGACAAAGGTTACGCCTACTTTGCCTATGGCTCTAACTCTTCTACCGACATGAGAGAAAAGTTTTGGAACCGTGAAGCTTTTAGTGTGTTCCACACTTCTTCTTTATACGACACCTATGTAACCCAAGTTGGCGACGGCTTTGAAGTAAGTATGGCTTGGTTACCAGGTGGAAACGATGGGGAAACTTTTAAAAGCGAAGTAGGTGGTGCAGCCATCTTAATTCCTGCAAAAGCCTCTCAAGCACAAAAAAATGCTGCTTGGCAGTTTTTAATGTTTATGACCAGCCCAGAAATGAACTTATACTGGGCTGATGCAACAGGGTATTTCCCCACTCGTCAAACCGTTAAAGAAACCCCTGAGTATCAAGAATACTTAGAGCGTAAACCTGCAATGGCTCCTATTGTTGACATGGCAGAATGGATTAACCCACGGAACCAACATCCTGCATACCACAATGTAGCAGGGAAATGGGCCGATGCGTTATTCAGTATTTTCAATGAAGGTGCTCCTGTTCAGGATACTTTGGATGCTTTAGCTGAAGAAATTACTGAAATTCTTGAAGATAACTAATCACAGCAGATAGGGAGGAGGTTTCCTCCCTATCTCATTGTTTAGGTAAAGGGAAAAAGGGGAATGAAAGTGGAAAAAAACTTGAAGAAAAGTTTAAAAAGTGTAGAGAGAAGGCACATTAAACCTATACAAAAAAACATTGGTACGGCCTTAATTATTTTAAGTGTACTGGTTATTGTAGTAGGGATTGTTTCATATATTATAGGGGATATACGCCCCCAAAGCCTTGGTTATATATCCAATCAAGTAGTGGATGCCAGAGCTGTTGCCCAAAATGCGGGAAGCAAAATTTCCGGCAGGCTATTTTTTAATCAGAATTTAACAGGCTTTTCCCTACCCATGGGGCTGGCCAGCGGCATGATGAGCAATGCCATTATTATTTTT
>CAZEIB010000362.1:0-1957 GCA_964511785.1 uncultured Oscillospiraceae bacterium | reverse complement strand
CAATATATTTATTTCCAATAATAATATATGGTGAGAGCCAGCTTTGTTGCCAAATATGAAACCAAGCAATAATAGCAATAGAAATAACCCTTATCCCATAATAAGGTGCTATTTCTTTTGTATTTAAAAAGCCTTCGAAATTTGAAGTTGTCTCATTTTCAGTTTTAAAGCTTTTTACACTTTTATTTTTCATTATCTACTTGCCTTATAAGTTTATATGTAATGCTATTATCTTCTGAAATGGTACGCAAGGTTAAACTATCTTCTACCAAATGAATAATATTATGTGTCAGTTGCAATTCATCAGCTTTTTCACCTGTAAACATTCCATATTTCAATACAGCATAATATCCCTTTATTCCATCAATAACACAACTTCCATCGCTGCTGAAAATCATTTCTATACCTTTTTCACTTTTCCATTTACCAATAATAATGTATGCATTTCGCTGTAGTTTACTGGTTGCTACATCCTTATAGTCCAAAATATTCTGGTAATAAGGTAAGGCTTCATAGGGCTTGCCTTCGTTATATAATTGATTTGCATACAAATAGTTTGCTTCTTGATAATAGCTAGTCAAAGCATCGTATTCTTTAGGAATCATTTTAATATCAAAATCTTGCAATAAAGAAACAACTTCTAAATAGTTCTTTTCTTTCATGTGTTTTTCCGAATCTTCAAGAGCTTTTTTATAAAACCCATCAAACAACTTACTACTTTTATCTACTGCATCAAGATAATTACCAGCTCTTCCATAATAGTTTCCTGCAAGAATCATTTGATTTTGTTCTTCTGCTTCTTCTGCCAGGGTATAGTAGCATAAACTACGAAGAGTTTTAGAATCTTCATAGTCTAATATTTCTTCAAAAATTTCAGCAGCTTCTAAATATTTTTTTGCTTCCAATAAGTTTTTTCCAAAAGTATATTGGGTTTTTGTTTTTAACTCTTTTGCATCTTTATAGTCTTCCAGCTCTTCAAAGTATGTTATTGCTTGTTCATATTCTTTTTTCTCTACTTTTTCCAAAGCCAGTGCATATTGAATTTCTTGTAGTTTTTCATTTATTAATTTTTCATCTCCGATGATTTTATACTCCTCTAAAGCTCTATCATAATTTTGGTCTAATAAAGCTTGGTCTGCTAAAGCCTTTCTTGCTTCAATCACTTTTTCACTACTATCTAAATAACCTTTCGCTGTTTCAAAGGCTTGTATTGCTGACATATAATTTTTTTCTTGTAAAGCATTTTTTCCTTTTTCATAATAAAGCTGATTATATATTTCATCTTTATATTCATCATAACCTACTAATTTTTCTAGTAAGGGTAATAATTTTTCTTCATTACCTTCAGTAATTATTTCTTGAATATAAGAGAGTAATACTTCGTTTGCCAATTTATCGGCATCACCATAATCTTTTAAAGCAAGTAATCGCTCATAGGCCAGTTTGTAATTCTCTTCGTCTATGGTTTCTAATGCTAGCGAATACTGAGCTTTGAGTATTTGTTCTTTACTATCTTCATAATCGGAAATTTTTGAAAATTGTTTAATTGCCTCTTCATATTTTCCTTCTAATAGAAGTACCATTGCCGGGTCGTAGATGCACCTTTGCACTCCCAACGGCGCATCTAAATAATCTCCACTCAGCAAGTAAAACTTACCCGCCTCTTCATATTCTTTTTCGCTTTCAAGCTGAACAGCTTTACCGTACCATGCTTCTAACAGAGCTTTTTGTCCTCTGGAACTTTCATCAGAGGTTAATTGTTCAATTGCTTCATCATAATTTTTTTGTTCAATCAAAAGTAAAGCATATTCATATAAGCTATCTTCTGCATATTTTTCAGCACTATCATAATCTCCCAAAAGATTAAAGATATTATAAGCTTCTTTATAGTTCTGGTTTACAAACAACTCTTTTCCTTGAGTAAATTCAATTTCTTTCTTAAAGTTATTGGCATCTT
>CAZEIB010000361.1:0-1963 GCA_964511785.1 uncultured Oscillospiraceae bacterium | reverse complement strand
GAAAACTTATCGAAAAAATTTGATAAAAAGGAAGTATTAAACAACGTTCATTTTTCTTTTGAGGAAGGGAAAATTTATGGTTTGTTAGGGCGGAATGGGGCAGGTAAAACTACCCTTTTCAACTGCGTAAATAAAGATTTAAAGGTAGATAGTGGGGAGTTTTATATTGAAGAAAATCAAGAAAGAAGAGAAATAAAGCCTGATGACTTAGGCTACGTTCTTTCCACTCCTACTGTACCAGAGTTTTTAACGGCTAGGGAATTTCTAAAATTCTTTTTAGACATTAATGAAGAGCGAATGGAAAATGTTAAAACCATTGATGAGTATCTGGATTTTATGCGTATTGAAGCAGATGATAGAGGGAAACTTTTAAAAGATTATTCTCACGGAATGAAAAATAAAATGCAAATGTTGATTAGCATTATTGCCCAACCTAATGTACTTATGTTAGATGAACCTTTAACTTCTTTAGATGTAGTAGTGGCAGAGGAAATGAAAAACTTATTAAGGTCCATTAAAAAAGATCGAGTGGTTATTTTTTCTACCCATATTATGGATTTAGCCTTAGATTTATGTGATGAAATTGTGCTTTTAAATCATGGCACCCTAGAGGTGATTAATAAAGAAAACTTAGAAAACAATCAATTTAAAGAAAAAATTATTGATGCACTACGGGAGGGATAAGATGCTAAAAGAACTAATGAAAACCTTTCGTGTATCTTTTAAACTAAAAAATACGTACAGGGTAAATACCATCATTTATGGATTAAAACAAATCCCTCTAAAAAAAAAACTTCTTCCTACCAGTTTATACCAAAACAAAAAACTACAAACCCTTGCCAATGTTATTGCAATATTATGGGAAATAGCAAGCACCCTTTTAGGAAAAGGAATTTATGTACTTTTAATGGGTTTTGGTGCAGCTACCCTTTTTTCTAAGGTGCCTGTACATCATACCTTTCTTCATATTCTTTTTATATTAACTTTGCCCGGGGCCTATGTGAATTCCTACATGTTTAACCCTACTAAAGACAAATATTATGGAGTGTTTTTATTAAATATTGACGGGAAAAAATATGCCATTAGCAATTATGCTTATGAAATGGTTAAAACCGTTGTGGGCCTTATGCCCTTTACCATTATTGCAGGCCAGTTAGCAGGGGTACCATTACTATTATCTATTTTTCTTCCTTTTTTTGTAGCAGGAACAAAAACTGCTTATGTGGCTTATGCCTTGAAGGGTTTTACAAAAAAAGGTGTGGTAACCAACGAAAATAGTTTAAGCAAATTACAGTGGGCAGGAATTGCTTTAGCCTATGTTTTAGCTTACGGCTTGCCTGCTATTGGCTTTGTATTTCCCCTATGGGTTCTTCTTCCCTTAGGGGCTTTGCTGATAATATTAGGGCTTTTAGGGATCAAAACCATTGTGGACTTTAAAGAATATAGGCAGTTGTACCAATGGATTTTAGCGGAAAATAAAATGGTTTTGGAAAAAAACAAAAATGCTGTAGCCACAACGACTAAAAAGCAAATTAGTGAAGATGCGGGAATTGTCAGCAACCGAAAAGGCTTTGAATATTTAAACGAATTATTTATAAAACGGCATAGAAAAATTTTATGGGGACCGGTTAAAAAAATTACATTCATTAGTCTTGCTGTAATTGTAGTTGCTGGTGGGGCAATGGTGATGAACCAAGATATTAAAGTTCAAGGCAATGAGTTACTCCTTAAAATGTTGCCTTTTACCTTTTTGCTTACTTATTTTATTAACCGAGGGACTTCCTTTACCCAGGCACTTTTTGTAAACTGCGATCAGGGTTTACTAACCTATTCTTTTTACAAAAAACCGGGAGATATTGTAAAACTGTTTGCCATTAGGCTAAGAGAAATTATTAAAGTCAACTTGTTGCCGGCAGGGGTAATCGGCGTTGGTATTGCTTTATTACTCTATCTTTCCGGAGGG
>CAZEIB010000360.1:0-1970 GCA_964511785.1 uncultured Oscillospiraceae bacterium | reverse complement strand
TCTTAAAACTATTCCTCTTGTTTTGGTAAAAGGATAAAATTATGAAAAAATCAAGACCCATATTCTCTTATTTGGCATCTATCAGCTTTCTAATTGGTTGTTTACTTTTGTTTTTTTTAGTGGCAGCTACTTCTTCAACAACCATGCATCTTTCTTTTGAAAAATATTCTCTCTCTTCTCTTCACGGTATTCATCCTCAAAATTATTCTTATATCGCTCAAGAAATTACTGCTTATTTAAAAGGAGAAATTTCCTCTGTTGCTTTCTCTCTGCCTGTACAAGGTGAAGTGGTTCAAGTTTTCAATCAAAAAGAACTTCTTCACTTAAAAGATATTCTTCACTTGGTTTCTTTAGGAAAAATCATTGTTTTTTCCCTCTTCACGGTGTTCCTTTTTTCTTTTTTTGTAGTTTTTTATACAAAAAACCTTTCCAGTTTTTTTACGGCTTTATTTAAAAGCTGTGTTGGAGCTTTTCTTTTCATTGCCCTTTTAGCCCTCTGGGCTCTCATTGATTTTAACAGCCTTTTTACTTTCTTTCATCAAATTTTATTTACTAACGATTTATGGCTTTTAAATCCCTATACAGATAAATTAATTCAACTTATGCCCCTTCCTTTTTTTATTGCTTATGGGCAAAAAATACTCATAGGGGTTTTGCTTTTACTTTTGTTTCTAGCTTCCTTTTCCTACTTCATTTTAAAATTTTTCTTTCGCCAAAGGAGTTAATCACATTGTCCCTTCAAACTTATTTTAATCAGGTCAATCAAAAAAAAGAAAGCCTTTTGCAAAAAGACTCTTTACGTATATTGGCCCTTGAAACTTCTTGTGATGAAACCGCAGCAGCTGTTATTGAAAACGGCCGTCATGTTTTAAGCAATGTTATCTTTTCTCAAATTGATATCCATAAAGTTTACGGTGGTGTAGTACCTGAAATTGCCAGCCGCGCCCATGTAGCTGCTTGTAATATGGTGCTTGACCAAGCCTTAATAGAAGCCAACCTTACTTTAACCGATGTAGATGCTTTAGCAGTTACTTATGGCCCCGGCCTTGTAGGGGCTCTTTTAACAGGAGTTAGTTGTATGAAGGGGTTGTCTTATGCTACAGGCCTTCCCCTCATCCCTGTTAACCATATTGAAGGGCATATTAGTGCCAATTACTTAAGTTTTGAACAGTGCAAACCTCCTTTTTTATGCTTGGTGGTTAGCGGTGGACATAGTCATTTAATTTGGGTAGATAATTACGCGACTTATCGCTTATTGGGGCAAACCCAAGACGATGCCGCCGGCGAAGCCTTTGACAAAGGAGCTCGGGTTTTAGGTCTCTCCTATCCCGGCGGAGTAGCCCTTGATGAATTAGCCGAAAAAGGAAATCCTTTGGCCCTGCCCTTACCTAATCCTAAAACAGAAGGTAAGTATGATTTTAGTTTTTCCGGCCTTAAAACCGCTTTTATTAATGCTGTACACAACATGGAGCAAAAAGGTAGCCTTCTGCCTGTAGAAGATTTAGCTGCCAGTTTTCGTCATGCCATTGTACAGTCTTTAACGCAAAAAACCCTTTTAGCTGCTAAAGATTTTAATGCCCCTGCCCTTGCTTTGGCAGGAGGAGTATCTGCAAACCGTTTGTTACGTAAGGAAATGGAAAAACTTTGTAGAGAAAACCACCTACCCCTTTATTTACCTGAACTTTCTTTATGTACTGATAATGCTGCCATGATAGGCAGTGCCGCCTATTACAGTTTATTTAAAGCTCCTTTAGCAAATTTATCTTTAAATGCTAACCCTATTCTTCGGTTAAATATATAAAAATTGATAGCGTTTATTAAAAAGAAGGGAATCAAGTAAAACTTGATTCCCTTCTTGATTTATTTCCGGGCTTTTTTCGTAATTTTAATAGTACTTTTTCTTTTTCCCCTTCTTTATGGTGAATTGTCAAGTCAAGTGCACCATCTGTAGAAATACTTGAATAGGTGAT
>CAZEIB010000359.1:0-1972 GCA_964511785.1 uncultured Oscillospiraceae bacterium | reverse complement strand
TTATTCCCCATAGAACATACATTCCTCCTTATTCCTCTTCTTCATTAAATAATTGATTTAATTGATCCCCCATAGCATTTAAAATTGCCAACACTTTTCCATAGCGCATTCGGGTTGGCCCAATGACACCAATAGAACCCGGAGCGCCTTTTCCAAAGGAAAAAGCGGCAGATACAATAGACAAATCTTCCATGGTATCCAATCCCATTTCAGAGCCAATTCGTACTGTAAAGGCCATTTCTCCTCCTTGATGGGTGAGAAGCTGGGCTAAAGTATCTTTTGCTTCCAGTAGGGATAAGAAAGATTGAACTTTAGAAGTATCAGCATATTCGGGGTAATTGAGTATTTTACTGCCACCACCAATGGAAATTTTTGCCGCTTGGTTTTCAACGCTTTCGCTTAAAGCAATAATGGTTTCTAAAGCTTCACGCTGATAGGCCATTTGAGCACTAAAGGTAGACAATATTTTAGGAACCTCACTTAGGCTGTGGCCATGAAGCTTTTGACTTAAGACACAAGAAAGATTGTACAGTGCGTCAGGTCCTATAGCTTCAGGAATGCGGATAGCGCCATCTTTAATAATTCCCTCATTGGTAATTAAAACCATTAAAGCTGTGGTGCTATTAATAGGAACCAACTGAATATTACGAATGGTTTGACTTTTACTGTTAGGAGCTACCACAACGGCAGTGTAATTGGTTAAGGTAGAAATAGCCTTGGCAGTATGATCAACCACATCTTCCATATGACGTATACGCTTTGTGAAAAAATGCTGGACATCTAAAGCGTCGGCAGTAGGAATTTGTGCAGTTTTAAGTAGATGATCTACATAAAGGCGATAAGCTTTAGAGCTTGGAATGCGCCCGGCAGAAACATGGGGCTGTTCTAAAAACCCTAATTCTTCCAAATCGCTCATTTCATTACGAATGGTGGCAGAACTAAGGCCTGTTTCGTACTTTTTTGCTATGGTTCTGGAACCAACAGGAATGCCGGTAAGAATATAATCGTCGATAATGGCTTGTAGTATCCGTAGTTTTCGAGGATCCATTTAGCTCTGTCCTCCTTTCATAAAACTTGTTAGCACTCTTTGGCATTGAGTGCTAAGCATATATTTAGAATAGCATCAGCAGTTTTTTTTGTCAAGGGAATAAGAGAAAAAGCCCATGAATAAATTGTAAATAAAACCGACCATTTCTTCGTGGAAATGGTCGGTTTTATAGAGTGATGATAGAAGCCAATTGAGATAATAATAGATTAAGGCAAAAAAGCCAACAAAACACTGTTTTGTACATCCATTCCCTTACGGGTTAAAGCCAGAGCATTTTTTTCCCAAGTAAGAAGATTTTTTTCTAAAAGGGAAGGGAGTGCAGCGGAATAAACTTCTTTCATAGATAGGCCATATTGTTGGATAAAAGCAAGATCATCAATTCCCTTTGTAACCCGAAGGCCTGTCATCACGGTTTCGAACATGGCCTCTTGTAAAGAAGGAGATTCTGTTTCCCTTAAAGGTAAACGATTTTCAAGCAGGGGAGTAACATAGTCTTTTAAAGAATTGGGATTACTTCGCCTAATGTAGGGAAAAGCTTTGTTAAGCTTTTTAGGAAGTCGGCTATGAGCCGATGCTCCTAAACCTAAGTAATTTTGATTTTGCCAGTATCCTAAATTATGTTTACAAAGTAAAGAGTTTTTTGCAAAATTAGAAATTTCATATTGATGAAAGCCTTTTTCCTCTAAAAAAAACAAGGCATAATCATACATTTCTCTTTCTGAAATATCGTTAGGAAGGCTATAAAGTCCTTCTTTTAAACGTTTTTCAATGAGGGTGTTTTCTTCTATAATTAAACCGTAACAGGAAAGGTGGGTAATAGGCAGGGAGGTTGCTTGAAGCAAAGTTTCTTTCCATTGGGAAAAAGTTTGGGTAGGAAGACCAAACATTAAATCTACATTGATATTGGAAATACCCCATTTATTA
>CAZEIB010000358.1:0-1974 GCA_964511785.1 uncultured Oscillospiraceae bacterium | reverse complement strand
TTACAGCTGTTAACCGCCAGGCTTCGTCAATCATCCAGGCACGGACTAATTCGGCTTCAATTTCAGCTTCAGTCGCACCGTCAAAGACTGGTGTAACCGCACGGAAACCAAGGCTGCGAGATGCCCAGCCAAGTTCTGCTTCAAGCACCTGTCCGATATTCATACGTCCGGGAATACCGAGGGGGTTCAAAATAATATCAATCGGTGTACCATCTTCAAGGAAGGGCATGTCTTCAACCGGCAAAACCATCGAAACACAACCCTTGTTACCGTGACGACCGGCCATCTTATCACCTGCGGTGATTTTTCGCCGTTGTGCCACAGAAACGCGCACCATCTTATCAACTCCGGCGCTCAAATCGCTGTTTTCATCGCGAGTGAATACTTTCACATCAACCACGATACCGCGTTCACCATGAGGCATACGCAAAGAAGTGTCTTTCACGTCTCGTGATTTTTCGCCAAAAATTGCTCTCAAAAGACGCTCTTCAGGAGTTAGTTCTTTTTCACCTTTCGGTGTAATTTTGCCGACTAAGATGTCGTTTGGTCCAACTTCTGCCCCAACCCGAATGATGCCGGTTTCGTCCAAATCGCGAATTGTATCTTCGCCGATATTGGGGATTTCGCGCGTGATTTCTTCGGGGCCCAATTTGGTGTCGCGTGCTTCCACTTCAAATTTCTCAATATGCACGCTGGTGTAACGATCTTCTTCCACCAAACGTTCAGAAATCAGGATAGCATCTTCAAAGTTGAAACCTTCCCAGGGGAGGAAAGCAATCACCACATTTTGACCAATTGCCAGTTTACCGTCTTGCGTGGAAGAGGAATCGACAATCACATCACCCTTATGGACCATTTGGCCCTTAACAACTGCCGGGCGTTGGTCAATACAAGTGCTCTGATTAGAGCGCTGATATTTGCGTAATTTGTAAGGCGTCAAATTACCGGATTTGCTATCTTTCAAAATCAGCATATCACCGGTAACTGCGATAACTTCCCCGTCTTCTTCCGCAACTACAATTTGTCCTGAATCTGCCACTGCAGCTTCTTCCATACCGGTTGAAACCAAAGGCACTTCGGGGCGCAAAAGAGGAACCGCTTGGGTCTGCATGTTCGAACCCATCAAAGCACGCGAAGCATCGTCATGCTCAAGGAAGGGAACCAAACCGGCAGAAACACCAACCGCTTGGTTGGGAGAAACATCAATGTAATCGATTTGTTCGTAATCGTAAATCGCAAACTGATTATGGAAACGGCAACTGTTGCGCTTGAGGAATTCGTTATATTCGTTCATTGGCGCATTCGCCTGAGCAATAACAAATTTATCTTCCGCATCAGCATTCATATAAACATATTCATCGCTGACAAAGGGACGAACCAAAACTTCTTCAATCTTGAAGGATTTAATCTTCTTAAGCATTTCAGGAGTAACCCGGGTTTCAGCTTCATAAACAACTTCACCGGTCTTGGGATCACTAATGTTCTGACGCAAAAGGTGATCGACCAAATTGGGGTCATCGCCCTTCATCGAACGATAAACCCTGCGATAAGGTGTTTCGATAAAACCAAATTCGTTCACTCTGGCATAGGTTGCCAAACGGCCAATCAAACCAATGTTTGGCCCTTCAGGGGTCTCAATGGGACAAATGCGCCCATAGTGAGAAAAGTGAACGTCACGGACGTCAAAGCCGGCTCGTTCACGGCGCAGACCGCCGGGACCCAAAGCAGAAACAGTTCGCTTGTGGCGCAACTCTGAAAGGGGATTGGTTTCTTCCATAAACTGAGAAAGCTGGCTGGAACCAAAAAATTCTCGCAAAGAAGCAACCAGTGGACGAATATTCACCAAACTAACCGGTGATACGTTTGATCCCTGATCGCGAATTGACATACGCTCTTTGATAACCCGTTCCATCCGGCGCAAACCGACACGCAACTTGTTTTGAATCAACTCGCCAACCGTCTTTAAGCGACGAT
>CAZEIB010000357.1:0-1987 GCA_964511785.1 uncultured Oscillospiraceae bacterium | reverse complement strand
TGTAGTAGTACGAGAGCCCAAACACATTGTGTTTTCGCTTTTGTATTGCTACGACGGGTCAAACACATTGTGTTCTTACTTTTGTATTGCTACGACGGGTCAAACACATTGTGTTCTTGCTTTTGTATTGCTACGACGGGTCAAACACATTGTGTTCTTGCTTTTGTATTGCTACGAAGGGTCAAAGACATTGTGTTCTTGCTTTTGTATTGCTACGAAGGGCCAAACACAATATTTTCATGCTTTTGTAGTAGTACAACGAGGCATGTAAAAACAACATGCGATGTTTGATAAATCAACATATTGCTATTTTTAGTTGATTTTGTTCTTCTTGCAAACAAGAGGTCAAAGTGCTATACATCAGGTAGCAACACGTGTTGCATAACACTACTTAACCGAACTGTTTTGAAAATGCAATTTTCATTAGTTTTACAAGTAGGATCTTTAAAAATTAACGATATCATAAAAATCATCTTTGTTTTTATCAATTAGCCATTTATTTCAATTAAAACTGACAAGTTGTTTTATATACAATGTATTACACATATATATTTATACACAACTCATCTATTTATTACTGTTTTGATTTCATATACTGTTTTAATTATAAATTTATATTTGCTCCTAACAATTAAACTATTATGATAACTATCACTATTTGAAGTGTTTGGGTTTTCATCCTAAAAACTTTTCAACAAAAACATTATTTTGAAACATCTTTAGTGGGTAATATCAAAAATATTCTTTATGTTTGCCGTGTCAATACGATATACGTATTTGATAATTAAATCAGTGCATCGCAATTTCTGTAGATTTTGATGTAAAATCAGTTTTATACTGGTTTTACAAATAAAATGAAAAATGAGATTGTTTTGTACTTAAAACAAAATTTTATATGAGTTTTTTTAAAAAACCAATGGAATTTGCAAGAGTTCCATTTTCGAGATTGCTAAAAATGGAGGTTCCTTCATTAGCAAAAGATGTGATTAAGATTGTTGAAAAACACAGTCCAGAAGAGTTGCAAATCAAAGATGTGTTTGATTTGCTAGTAGAGCAGATGTCTCTCATTAAACAGCTAGATGCCCTTTATGGTGTGCACCCCATTACTTTGGAGTTGAAACCACTGCGCGATCAGCTTCTACTGCATGTGAGTGCCATTAAGATTCAATTGAAAGTAGCTAAAAAGATGAAAACAGAAGCTATCTTGGATGCTGCAACAATTGTGGGTGTAGCATTTGATACTCATTTCAAGAGAATTAGAGCTAGTAAGAATGAGATTATTGTTCATGAAAAGATTGATGCTTTTCTGAATTTAATTTCACAAGACAGTAAACTTAGCAATGCGTTAGGTGTATTGAACATTGAACACTTGGTTGAAGTCTTGCAGTTAACGCAAGCAGAGGTGAGGGCATTGATAGAGGAGAGGAAGGCCTTGATTTCGCAACGTCCAAAAGTAACAACCAATTTAACAGCCAATTCTGTGACTAATGCACTGAAGTATCTGTTTAAACAAATTGAAGTGGCACAATTGAAAAATCTGGAATTGGATTATGCTCCTCTTTTCAATGAGTTGAACGACACGTTAGTAATGTACATCAAAATGGTGTCGCGCCGTGACAGCTACAACAAGAGAAAAGCTGCAGAACGCAATGGCGAGGTAGTAGAAGATGAGACTACTGAGGAGGACAATTCTACGGAATTGGAGAAACCCGAAGTGGAGACCAACCAAGTTGACATCACACCAGAGGTATTAGTGGCATCTAAAAATGAGAGTTTTGCACCAATTGTGGAGGTGATGAGTGAGAATGGGCAAAACGGGGAATTGAATGAGTTGTTGGATGAAAAGAAAACAGCTGCATTGGGTTCGAATACTATGCAGCTGTCTGAGTTGAATTCAAATACTTCAATTTAATGTGTAAGTGGTTTTATAAATAAAATCACATCTTGTAAAAAGAAGTCCTGAGTCGTAAGATTTGGGACTTTTTTT
>CAZEIB010000356.1:0-1988 GCA_964511785.1 uncultured Oscillospiraceae bacterium | reverse complement strand
ATAGTTTCATCAAAGATAATTTTTGCCTGATCTTTTTTAGTGGCTAGGCTATACACTTCTGCCCCACCTTCACCATCTGCAGAAAGCATATATAAAGCCAATCCTGCAAGCATGGTGCTTTTCCCATTTTTACGGCCTACCAACAACAAACTTTCCCGATATTTTCTAATGCCTGTGTCCTGATCAATAAAACCAAAGAGGGCAGAAATATAGGCTTTTTGAAATAGTTCCAACTTCAATGCCTTTCCTGCCCATTCACCCTTTGAGTGCTTACAAAAGGTTTCTATGAAAATAATTGGCCTTTCAGCCCTGCCCTGGTCAAATACAAAAGGTGTTTTAGGTTCTTTCATATCCTCCATTAATTTTTGATAGATTTTGCGCACACGCTTAGAAACAACTACTTTCTTTCCTTTGATCTGCTGCCAATATTCTTCAATATAATTCATTTACTGTGCCTGTTGGGTAATAAAATCAAGTAGTTTGTTGTTTTCTTCTTTTTTAATAGTTTCTTTAGGCAGCAAATCAATAAATTGTTTATAAATTAAGCTGTAGCGCTGAATGGTGGTGTTGTAGCCTTTTAGTGCAGGGCTTTCTCTATAATAGCCATTGTTTCCTTGCTCAAACCAATCTACAACCCCATTTTCTTTGATATTCTCTTTTAGCTTTCCAAGAGTATCTGCCATGAAAATAATTTCATCTGCTAGCGCCTTGGCTACATCCTGCTTTTCCTGTGCCATTAAAAGGATCAACTTTTCAAGTTCTTCTATGTTTTGATAAATCACTGTATCTTTTTTCTTTTTCATTGTATCCACTCCTATTTCCCCTGCGGTTGTATGTAATTTCCCTTAGAGAGGTTTTAAAGGGTAACCCCTCCGGCCTTCAACCCCTTGGCTTTCCCCTTAAAGAGGGGGGTGTTGTATCAATTCGCCCCTAGAATTAAACACCAGCCCCTCAGCGCAAGCATCCGTTACACTATGTTCCCTGTTGTGACAGTCAATGCAAAGGGCTTCAAGGTTTTTCCAATCCAATGTTATATATACATCCTGTATGTTATCCGGTGTAATATAAGCTTTATGGTGGACTATGCGTGCCACACTTTGGCAACGTTCGCATATATGGTTTTGGCTAGCCATATAGGCCACTTGCGTACTTTTCCACGCCTTAGAGTTATAAAAGCTTTTCGCATAGTCCTTTGCCATGTTGCTACTCCTTCTTTGTCACTGCAATAAGTGATAATGTTTTAAGTATATTATCTATGGCCTTTTGCAATCGTTCTGCTTCTGATTGTTCTGCATTGTACCATAGCGTTAGTAAGAATTTAGCCGCTGTTTTGGCCAGTGGTTCTTCCTTTTGTCGGTGCCAGGTTAGCCCTGTAGCTATTTGAATATAACTTGGGATTGCATCCAGTAGCCCCTGAATAATTTCGTCATTGTCTGTGTTATCAATCCTTAGCCATTCCCTAGCTGTATTAATATCAATCACCCCATCAACCCCTATTTCCCAGCGGCTGCAGATAGTTTGATAAAAGCTTCTTCAACAATAGGTTTACAGTCAGCAATGGCCATGGCTCTATAATCAATCTTGCCACTTTTAAAACTGCTTTGGGTAGAGGCTTCAACGGCAATCCCTTCAGGCAAGTTATAACCCATGTAAGAGAAGTTCCCAAAGAGTACGGTATCATTTTCAAGGTTATCATCTACTTCAACTTGGAAACCTAAAATCTTACCAATGGTTTCATTCTGCGGATCAGCTATAAAGATTGGCCGCTTGTTGCCATCTACCAAAGAATAAAAACGATTATACAAGGTAGCATTGTTCATTACCCATTTAGCACCACCACTATAATAAGGTTTTAAAGAAAGCGTTTCGATATTCTGTAGTAGCCAATACATCAACGTTTTCCTCTTTAGGCTGTCCTTGGTCAATAACCATCCCTGTAATAGGGTTAAATCTTCTTTGTTGCTGTTGGGTAAAATTGTCCTTGGCTT
>CAZEIB010000355.1:0-1991 GCA_964511785.1 uncultured Oscillospiraceae bacterium | reverse complement strand
TCTCCCAAAGATCCTACCGCAATCATTGTATAACGCAAAACATCGGCCACCTTAATGTAATCTCAAATAAGGCATACCTATGCCTTATTTACAGTATAGTTTACTTAAGGGGATAAAGCAAACCTTTGCCTATTCCCATGGCTTTACACTATTTCCATCTCTTCTATCGCTTTAAATACCCTATATTTCCCATGAAAAAGTAAAAAAAATAGCGCTATCAGCCTAATCTGTTTACATTCCTCCATATTTGACTCTTTTGCTTTAAAAAAATATACTCCATATAAAGAACCCCTTCCCTTTATCATCCTTTCACTTTTTATATTATTTTTACTTTTCGTCTAACTTTACAGGAGGAAATTGTTCCATGAAAAAAACCAATAAAAAAATCATTTTTTGTTTACTTTTAGCCTTCACTTTTCTATATTTCCCTACTTCTTTAAGCGAAAAAGAAAAACCTACCCCACCACGAAACACTACAAGCCTTGAAATTGTTGAAAGGTATAAATGGCAAGAAAAAAAGGAAAATCTTTTAGAAGACATTTATAAGCTGGGAATTGTTGTTAAAAACCAAACTAATCAAAGTGTCACTTTAAATGGAAATGTTGCCTTTAAAAATGCTGAAAATGTAAGTTGGGGCAATGTTAAGGAAGTGGTGGAGGTTCTTGCTCCCTACAGTGAAGCTTTCATGATCTTTACCTGTGAAAATAATTTTGCCGGCTATTCTCATCCAATCACTCCTACCGAAACCCCTTTGCATGCCGTTCCCGACGGTCTACTACAGGTAGATAGTAGCTCTTTACAAGAAAAAGGCAGTATTTCTATTTTGAATACAGGGGATGAAACCACCCTTCTTACTAAAATCAACTTGCTTTTTATGAAAGAGGGGTACGTGATAGCCCATCTTGCCAAAACCGATTTCGAAAAAGACTTTGGCCTTGTCCCTGGGGAAAAAATCAATATTGCTATTGAACCGCCAAGTTCTTACGATGACATAAAAATATGGGTAGAAAACCAGTTGCCATAAAAACAAAAAACTCCTTTTCATAGCAATTAAAAAATAGAACACTTTTTAAAATAAGGTGTTCTGTTTTTTTTAATGTTTACTCTTCAAGGCCTGATATAATTTCATCCCTCTTTCTTATCCCCTTTATCTTTATTACCTTTATACCGCCATCTTCTTCCCTATTCTCCTTCCTTTTTTTGTCTTTTTATCCCTTCAGGGAAGAAATTCCTTTCATGGGTCGTTATATAAGTAGAAACACTTGTAAGGAGCTGATGATTGATGAAAAAAAATTCTTCCCTTTCTCTTTTTAAAGAAAAGGCCCTTCCATTATATAAAGGGAAAGTTTTTGGTTTTTTTCTTTTTATTTTATTGCTGTCTTTTTCTTCCCTTGCCCTTGCAGCAGAATTTGCAGTGGTAACAAATACCCAAGAGCTGAACCTGCGTTCAGGCCCTTCCTCTTCTTCCCAGTGGCTGGGGGCCTACCCCCAGGGTAGTTGGGTGGAAATTTCCCCCGGAGATGACGCTTGGTACAGAGTAAACACCATGGATGGAAAAACCGGCTACATGAGCAAAAATTATTTATCTGTAGGCAGTAACCAAGTACTGCCCATTGGCTATACAGCCAATCCTTCTCCAAATAATTTTACCAACCTGCGCTATAGCCCCGACTATAACGGCAAAATTGTAGGCCAATACTATAACGGGGTACCTGCTCTTGTTTTAGGCCACACACAAAACGGCTGGACCCAAGTAAACATTAACGGGGTATTGGGCTATATTCGTAGCGATTTTTTACAATTAACCACGGTTATTGGCAGTAACCAGTTAGCCACCATTACCACCCCTAGCAACTCCCCTTTAAACCTGCGCCATGGGCCAAGTTTAAATTATGCCAGTATAAAGCAGTTTAACGGCGGGCGAACGGTTATGGTACTAAACCGTGGCAAAGGCTGGTGGAAGGTAAGCATTGACGGCTATATAGGCTATA
>CAZEIB010000354.1:1341-1998 GCA_964511785.1 uncultured Oscillospiraceae bacterium | reverse complement strand
GACATCGAGCGGACAGCTAACAAGTTCTGCCGAGCGCCGATCGCGGCTGCTTTCCAAACCGATTGGCAGGTCAAGCTTCATATGCAAAATCATCATCTCGTCAAGCTTGTTTTGGATAATTTCAACTTCTTCAATTTCAGGTCGGTATGCGCTGTCGTTCTCGGGAGGCGTGTAATTATATTCATCACCGCGATCACCCCGGTCGATGAAGCTGTTCAAATTCTGGTAAGTCTGCCCGTTCACTTTGTCGAAAAGGCTAAAACTGCCGTCCTCAGCGGTTAGGGTAAGCGTGAAGAATTCATTCGAAATGCTTTCGGTCGCATCTGTATCATCATCTTCATCCAATATTTCAACGAAACTCTCATCTTCAGCTTCTTCGCAAAGCGCCCACCAAGTGGCATAGCCGAGGGCAGGGACGTCTTTGGCAAGGAAGACAACTCTGGTTGTAGCGGAGTCAAAATATTTGATTCTTACCAAGTCGTTTTCATCAAAGTTGGACAGGAAAACGCTTAATTCTCCTAAAACCTCTTCGCTATCTTTCCAGTCCGGGTCGATGATGTTTGAGAATTCAGTGTCGATGAAAGGCATATCGGGGTCATAATCAAAAGCGATGCGAACCAAGGCTTTGCCATTGAAACCACTTTTGAGAACTGCGCG
>CAZEIB010000354.1:0-1331 GCA_964511785.1 uncultured Oscillospiraceae bacterium | reverse complement strand
GGAAATGCTGGTCTTGCCGATCTCACTCTTCTTGCGGAGCATGTCCGGAAGCTTAAAGGCTTCAAAAGTGTTCGATTCCTGGAGGATGCGGTCTTCCCAAATCCAGTCACTCTCAACTTCATTCCCGTCAATATCGACAATTCGAGGTGCGAAATTTTCGTTAGGTAATTCAAGATTAACCGAAACTAAATCTGTCTTAGGATAGGGCGCTGCGTTGAAGACTGTGATTGCGGAGAATTTTCCCTCCACATTCGGTCCTTCGGTTTTGATTTCGCTCGAAATTGCGTCCAAACTTTGCTTTGTCAGCGTTTCCGCGATTTGGTCAACCTGGTCAAAGCGACTGATCATATCGTTGTGGGTTTCATCAACCGAACAACCGCAAATGGAATCGTGGGGCTGATTTGAAATCAGCAGTTTCCAGGTTTGGTGAATCAGCTGGTCGGGATCATTGATTCGCTCTGTAACCTCATGCTTTTTGAGCGGTCCGAAGGCAGCAGAGTCTCGTTTAATTAATTCAGCCCAGGTACAGAAAGGTTCAACCCAGCGTTCCATCAAGGTTTGGCTGCTGTGATTACGCTGCTTAATCCACATGCGCGCCGAAAAGACGCCCGGCAAAAGGTGTGCTTTTTCAGGGTCGCGCAATTCGCCTTTTAGGAGGGGCAATGCTATGCCTTGTTCTTCAAGCTCTTTGCCGACAGCTGCAAAATAAGCCGGCAGGGTGGAATGAATCGCCCGACGTTTATCCTGGTGCTCGTTATAAAAAGCGAGTGTTTCGGGCAATTCGGGTCGCGGCTCCAAATGGTCGCTGCCTCGCATCATCAAATAGTGACTGGTCAGATTGAATGGCTCCAGGTAATCAGTTTCCTTGTCAAGCCTGATTTTGCTTTCTTCGGCAGTTTTCAGAGGCCAATCGGCAATGTTGCCATAGCCTTCGTAAAGATGCGCCAACAAAACGCGGCTTCCATCCGGCGCTTCCCAATTGAAAAGGGTGGGCGTGCCTTTGGGCACGCCACGCCAAAGACTGGCGGTATCCATGTGAAAGCCATTGAAGATTTGGGCTAACTGACCGATATGGCCGAAAGGATCGGGAATGTAGCCAATCATCATACGCTGTCCAAAGAGAGTGCAAATTTGCTTCCCTATCAGCAGATTGCGAACAATCGCTTCGGGAGAAACCAAAAATTCATCAGGGAGGATATACCAGGGGCCAATCAGAATGCGTTGATCACGAACAAATTTTTGCAATTCCGGCAATTTATCCATTCGGATTTGCAGGTAATCTTCAAGGACAATGGTTTGCCCGTCGAGCATAAAATGTTGGTAATTGGGGT
>CAZEIB010000353.1:1425-1999 GCA_964511785.1 uncultured Oscillospiraceae bacterium | reverse complement strand
TTTTGTATTTAAGCTACCCTTCACCATAATCTCTTGGTTTTGGTTTGCTTTATACGACCCAACAAGTTTCACTTGGTCAAAGCTTACTTGATCTCCCAGTACGTCCTGAACGGAAATATAATCTTCTCCTTGAAAAGAAAATACTTCTTCTGGATTTTGCAATGCTTGAAGAACATTTAAAATCATCGTATCACCTCGAATGTGACCAATTTTTATTATAAGATGGTTTTCCTTCTTTGTCAAGATTTTTATGAAGAAAACCTTTGGTTACATCTACCTTTCTTTAATATTCTTTGCTAGAGGTGTTTTGCCTTCGTAACCTTCTAATGCGACTATATTTTCTCACTTCCAATTGAGGGGTTTGAACAGGAGCAGAAAGACTTCTGTTTTTCACCACATTTAACACCAATCCTATTCCACCCATATTAGTAATCATGTTAGATCCACCATAGCTTAAAAACGGTAAGGGAATACCTGTAATTGGCATTAGTCCAATGGTCATAGCTACATTTTGAAATACATGAAAGAAAATCATAGACATAACCCCAATAATTATAAGCCTTCCGTATTTATC
>CAZEIB010000353.1:0-1407 GCA_964511785.1 uncultured Oscillospiraceae bacterium | reverse complement strand
AATATAAAAGTCTTAAAACTATAGCTAAATAAATTAAAACAATAATGGTACAACCAACAAAACCAAACGCTTCTCCAATAGATGAAAAAATAAAGTCTGTCCAATCTGCAGGTACAAAGTCGAGTTGACTCATACTACCATCTTGAAATATACCAATACCATTAAATCCCCCTGCCCCAATAGCCGCTTTAGATTGAAGCTGTTGATAAGAGTCTGAAGACGCATATAATTCAGGCTGAAAAAAAGCCAATATTCTTAGTAATCTGTAGCTATCCGATCCACTGGCCGCAGCAAAACCAAAAAGTGCTACAACTCCAATTAAACCTGCCGCTAACATACCTAAAAGAATTTTCATATCCACACCAGCAAAATATAACATTGCAGCAAATATCACAACCATAACTAAAACAGAACCCATTTCTCCTTGCAAAATAGTAATCCCTGCCGGCAGCATCAATATGGCTATAATATAAAGAAAATCTTTCATAGTTGACATAGGTTTTTCTCTAACTGCCAATACTTTTGCCAACATCATAATTAGCCCTATTTTTACAAATTCCGCCGGCTGAAGGGTGTACCCCCAAATAACGGAAATCCAAGCTTGTACGTTAGTAGATTGAGAAGTAACCAAAGCCACTACTAAAAGTACAATACTAAAATAATATATTGGTCTAGATAAAAAACGTAAATTTTCGTATCTAAAAGCTACTAACACACCTAAAACAATAGGGGAAATTAATAAAAATATGGCCTGATTGCTACCAATAGAAGACCTAATAATTCTATTTAATAAAGAAGCCTCTTGCCCCATATCTCTTACAGAATAGGTGGCAACCGTAACCGCTAACACCCCAAAAATTGCTAAAGCATATACTAGTACCACTAAAATAATATCAAAGTGGGCTCTATATCTTCTACTTTCTGTCATCATGGTCTTTATACCTCATTTCTAAAACCATCTTTTTAAAAAAGGAAAAATAGTTTCATAATCTCTTTCATAGGGAATTTCTTCCCCCTTCATCCGCCTAAAAATATTACTAAGCCCTTTTTCACTTTTTTTACCTATGTAAAACGTTTCTTTATGACACATTAAACTTTCAACAACTTCCTCATCATAACTTACAGTACCCAACAAAGAAATATCTAATCCATTAGCCAAATTCAAAGGAGATTTTCCCTCTTCTTTTAGAATTTTTGGTAGAAATTTGTTAAATATTAGCCAAGGCCTTTTTTTGTTTTTTTCAAAAAGCCATTGAACTATTTTTTCACTTCCCCTAAGGGAAATAATATCCATGGTTGATAGCAAAATAAATTCATCAATTTCTTTTATAGATATGTCTAATAAAGGATGAATCCCTTGAGGAAAATCAATAATAATATAAGCAAAGTTTTTTTTGAGCAATTTTA
>CAZEIB010000352.1:0-2003 GCA_964511785.1 uncultured Oscillospiraceae bacterium | reverse complement strand
CTGGCCTCTACCGACGCACCTCAGGAGCAGCAAAAGGAACGGAGGAGGAGAGGAATGAAACGCGAGCAGCGAAAAATACCAAAGCCGACAATGCGTCCCGGGAAAGACCTGGTTTTCATTATCAAAAAAGCGCTTATTTGCATCAATAGTACTTGGGGCTAAATCAACCACATGGCAACCATAAGTAAAAAAAGTGTCAGGTTCATTAAACCCAATATGAGCATTGCCTCCAATACCTAATAACTGCAAATCAATTCCACCGGCACTATCAATAGCTTTATCATAATTGGCACAAACGTCTTCTAAATTTTTTGCATTGCCGTTAGGAACATGAACTTGATTTTTATTAATATTAACAAAATCAAATAAGTTTTTATCCATAAAATCGTGATAGCTGGCAGGATGGTCGTGGGGGATAGCAACGTACTCGTCTAAGTTAAAAGTAGTAAGGTTAGAAAAATCTAAAGCACCCTCTTCATAAAAAGAAATCAAATGCTTATAGGTATCAATAGGAGAAGAACCGGTGGCTAAACCCAAAACGCTGTTGGGTTTTTGTAAAATTTGACCAGAAAAAATGTTTGCAGCAGCCAGTCCCACTTGGTTAGCATCATTAAAGATATGAATATTCATATGAAACCTCCTAAGTTTATGATAAAAAAAGTGTAACGAAAAAGAAGAATTTTGTCAATTAAAGAAATAGGCTTGACAAAGTAGTGAACATAACTTAGAATGAGAACAGATGTTCCCTTTGGGGAAATTAGGAGGAAAATGTATGTTACAATGGATTTTATATTGGAGAAAAGAACAAAAGATGTTGAAAGAGCAAATGCGAAACCTAAAGTATAATCAAAGGCAAAGAACACAGGTAAAAGATTATCGTGCATACAAAAACCGTTGGATGACAGTTAAAAGCCTGTAAAGCAAAAAGCTAAGCTGTTTACCAGGTTTGCGTGGATAAATAAAATAGAGTATAATCGAAAAGGGTATTACCATACTAAATGTAATTTGAAGGAGAACTTTTTGTGAAATACTTAAGACGCTTTGTTTGGTATTTAGCTTCGAAGCTTATGCTTATTTGCGCTATTATTGGAGTAATGGTTGTCCAACAACCAAAGATTTTAATGAAGCAGTTGCTTTTTATTATGCCATGAACACCACAAATATTTATATTGTATTAAAAGATGGTATGGCAAAGCGTGCCCAAGTAATTATGACAATGGACGAAGACTTTGATGAGTTAAATAAGTTTTTTCAAACCAGCTATTTAGAAGCTGACCCTGCAGTACAAATGACCAAGGGAGGAAATTCTCCATATAAAGAGTTTAATGTAGTTGGTATTGACCACCGTTTAAAAATGGAGTGGATGTGGACCTGGCCATGGGATAACACAGCTAGAGCAGATATTGTTGAAACCATACCTAGAATTGATGGAAGGGCAAAAACTACAGCAGCTCAAGTGGGGCTCACAACACCACCTTGGCAGGGAGTAAAGTATCGAGCTGTTTTATTTAAAGAAAATGGACAATGGAAAATACGTAGCTTATCTACTATTAAACTTGTTAATGAATAATAAAAAAGGATGGAATTCCATCCTTTTTTATTATTTGTTTTACTATTACTAAAAGCCGTTGGTAATTATGGAAAAGGGATTTTTATACTGGGAAGAAGGGCGCCTGTTTTTTTGTTGAAGGAAGAAAAGGTTATAGTACTATCTTTTTCCACTAAAGCAAGAATTTCTTTACCAGCCTCCCCTTGTACTAAAAAGGGCTGATAGTTGTTCAAAGGTTGTGTACCGGAAATATGAATGGGGTATAAAGCAGGAAGAAGGGTTTTAATTCCTTCTTTATGATCAAGAGTAAAAGTAACTTGGGCAATTAATGCTCTTAGGTCTTTGGGTCTGTGATTCCCACCAAAGACAAGATTTCCCAAACTATAAAAAATATAGCCATTTTTATATTGCTCAACCCCTTGAACTACATGAGGATGGTGGCCGACAACCAGAT
>CAZEIB010000351.1:0-2008 GCA_964511785.1 uncultured Oscillospiraceae bacterium | reverse complement strand
TAAGGCCTGGAAGAAACTTGGCCATTATTATTGAAGTGGCTGCTAGAAATTTAAGCCTAAAACGCCTTGGCTATAATGCCGCTCAAGAGCTAGACCGCAGATTAAGTGAAATGATTACCCAAAATAAACAATAGGATTAAAGGGGAAATGGCCATGATAAATGTAGGAATAGATTTAGGTGGAACCAACATTGCTGTTGGATTGGTAGACGAAAAGGGAACCATTTTATTTGAAGGGTCAAGACCTACTTTAGTGGGGAGACCTTTTGATGTCATTGTAAAGGATATTGCAGAATGTATTTTAGAAACCATGGAAAAAGGAAAAGTCTCTTTAGAGGAAGTTAACAGTATTGGAATTGGCATTCCGGGGATAGGAAATCAAGTAACAGGAGATGTGATTTTTTGTACCAACCTTGGATGGACAGATGAACCTTTAAAAAGAGAACTGCAAAAACACATAGATAAACCCATATATATAGATAATGATGCCACTATTGCTGGCTATGCAGAAAGCATTGCCGGGGTAAGCGCAGGTTGTTCTTCCAGTGTGTTTTTAACCTTGGGTACCGGTGTAGGCGGTGGAATTGTTATTGATGGAAAACCTTGGAGCGGATCTCACGGCATTGGTGGGGAAATAGGCCATGTAACTTTAGAAATTGATGGCGAATTATGTACCTGTGGAAAACGTGGTTGTTTAGAGCGATATTGCAGCGCTACAGCCTTAATTCGTATGGGAAAAGAAGCCGTTAACCGAAACCCTGACACCTTAATTAAAAAAATGGTAGAAGGGAATATGGAAAAAATATCTGCTAAAATCATTATTGATGCGGCTAAAGAGGGGGATCAAGTTGCAATGCAAGTATTTAGGCGCTATGTCAAATACTTAGCATTGGGCATTAATAATATTATTAGTTTTTTAGATCCGGAGGTTATTGTTCTTGGTGGTGGCGTAAGCAAAGCAGGGGATTTTTTATTAAATGCCATTAAAGAAGAGCTTAATCGTTTTCTTTTATATAAAGAGGTAAAAATTGCAGACATCAAAATTGCAAAATTAGGATCGGCTGCAGGGATTATCGGTGCAGCCTTATTAGGAAACTAAAACAAATATTTTTGGAGGATAACAAATGACAACCTTGATTAGATCCTTATACACAACACCCCCTACAAAAGATATAGAGAGTATTACTGTAAGTGGCTGGGTACGTACTGTGAGAGATAGTAAAGCCTATGTATTTATAGAATTAAACGACGGTACTTTTTTTAAAAATCTGCAAATTGTTTGCGATGAAGGATTTACAGAAGATTTTAAAAACACTTCTCATATTACTTTGGGCAGTTCCGTTGAAGTGGAAGGCACGTTGGTACTAACCCCGGAACTTAAACAACCTTTTGAGGTAAAAGCAAAAAAAGTAACCATTGTTGGAAATTGCCCCAATGACTATCCCTTACAAAAAAAACGTCATACTTTTGAATATTTGCGTACCCAGGCTCATTTGCGGCCACGAACCAACACTTTTTCAGCAGTGTTTCGTATACGCTCTTTAGCGGCACAACTGATTCACCAATTTTATGGAGAACGAGATTTTGTATATGTACACACCCCCATCATTACAGCCAGTGATGCTGAAGGAGCAGGGGAAATGTTTCAAGTAACTACTTTAGATTTAAACAATTTACCTAAAAATCAAGATGGTACCGTAAATGAAAAAGAAGATTTTTTTGGCAAAGAAACCAATTTAACTGTCAGTGGTCAGTTAAATGGAGAAGCTTATGCAATGGCTTTTAGAAATATTTATACCTTTGGGCCTACCTTTAGAGCGGAAAAAAGCAATACTACCCGTCATGCGGCAGAATTTTGGATGATAGAGCCAGAAATTGCCTTTGCAGATTTGACAGATGAAATGGATTTAGCAGAAGACACTCTGAAGTATGTAGTAAAAGGAATTTTAGAAAAAGCAGAAGCAGAAATCACTTTTTTAAACCAATTTGTTGATAAAAATCTTTTAAGT
>CAZEIB010000350.1:0-2013 GCA_964511785.1 uncultured Oscillospiraceae bacterium | reverse complement strand
AAATTGCCATTCAAATTAATGGAAAATTACGAGATCGTATTATGATTTCTTCCTCTTTATCTAAAGAAGAAGGGGAGAAGTCCTTGCCGGATCATCCTGATATTGCCCCGTTGTTAGAAGGAAAAACTGTACGAAAAGTAATTTTTGTTCCGGGCAGATTAATAAACATTGTTGCCAATTAATTAAAAACCAATCAAGAAAAGCCCTTTGCATTTTGCAGAGGGCTTTTTTGCACTATCCCTGTTTTTTTTTTTACGATTGATTGCATAAGCTATTGGAACTTCGTATACTTATTTTGTATACAATACCACTTTATTGGGGGAATGATTTCATGAATATGACCGAAAAAATATTAAAAAATCACTTAATAGAGGGACGTCCGGTTGCCGGAGAAGAGGTTGCAATTAGGATTGATCAAACCTTAACCCAAGATTCTACAGGAACCATGGCCTATTTGCAGTTTGAATCCTTAGGTATTCCAAGGGTGAAAACCAAACGCTCTGTAGCGTACATTGACCACAATACCCTTCAAACGGGTTTTGAAAACGCAGACGACCATCAGTATTTACAATCTGTTGCTTATAAACATGGCGTATACTGTTCAAAACCGGGGAACGGTATTTGTCATCAAGTTAATTTAGAACGCTTTGCAGTGCCCGGCCAAACCCTTTTAGGTTCAGACAGCCATACCCCCACTGCGGGTGGTATAGGTATGTTAGCTATTGGTGCAGGTGGGTTGGATGTAGCCTTAGCCATGGCAGGTAGCCCTTATTATTTAAGATATCCCAAGGTGGTTAATGTTCATCTTACAGGAGAGCTTCCTTTTGCCGTAAGTGCTAAAGATATTATTTTAGAAGTTTTACGCAAACTCACCGTTAAGGGTGGCGTAGGGAAGGTGATTGAATACACAGGAGAGGGAGTAAAAAACCTTTCTGTTCCTCAAAGGGCTACCATTACCAACATGGGAGCGGAGCTTGGTGCCACCACTTCTTTATTTCCCAGCGATGAAATCACCAAAGCTTTTTTAAAAGCCCAAAACCGGGAGGAAGATTTTCTTCCTCTATCTGCCGATTCTACCGCTACTTATGACGAAAGCCTGACCATTGATTTAACTTCTCTTGTTCCTATGGTAGCCAAGCCCCATATGCCTGACAATGTAGCCACAGTAGAAGAAGTAGGTCCTATTGCTGTTAATCAGGTATGTATAGGTTCCTGTACCAACTCCAGTTTCGTAGACATGATGCGTGTAGCTGCCATTTTAAAGGGGAACACGGTTCACCCCAATGTTTCTTTAATGATTGCCCCTGGTAGTAAGCAAGTGCTTACCATGTTGGCTCAAAACGGAGCTTTGGCAACTATGATTGAAGCAGGAGCACGTATTGGAGAAAGTGCTTGCGGCTTTTGCATCGGTATGGGTCAAAGCCCCGGTACTAACAGCGTAAGCTTACGTACAAGTAACCGAAATTTTTATGGTCGTTCCGGCACCCCTAGTGCTCAAGTTTACTTATCCGGTGTAGAAGTAGCTGCTTATTCAGCCCTTACAGGGGTATTGTCCGACCCAAGGGAACTTAAGGTTTCCTTAGATATCTCCCTTCCTGAAACTTTTTCAACCCAAGATAACCTGATTCTTTCTCCTGCTAAAATAGGTGAAGAAGAGAAGCAAACCGTAGTGCGTGGCCCCAATATTCAGCCCTTTCCTGTTGGCAAAGGGTTAACCCCTTCCCTAGAAGGAGAGGTTCTATTAAAAATGGAAGACAATATTACCACCGATCATATTATGCCCTCTTCCTCCGCCCTTCTTCCTTATCGAAGTAATATTCCTTATTTGGCTAACTATTGTCTTACCCCTGTTGATCCTACTTTTCCCAATCGGGCTAAAAAGGCAGGAGGAGGAATTTTAGTAGCGGGGCAAAACTATGGCCAAGGCTCCAGCCGAGAACATGCGGCGCTGGTTCCCCTATATTTAGGGATTAAGGCCGTATTAGCCCTTTCCTTCGCCCGTATTCATCAGGA
>CAZEIB010000349.1:0-2015 GCA_964511785.1 uncultured Oscillospiraceae bacterium | reverse complement strand
AGATTTAATAGCCACCATGTCATCCTTTAAATTAAGAAGCTGTAGCTCCTTAAACTCCACAGAACTATGAAGCCAACCATCATCGCTATAGCGATATGCTTCTTCTGTTACTGCAGATAACAACACCACTTGCTGAGTCTCAGCTTGTATAGCAATTTGGAATAGTCTCCACTCTGCCTTGGCATTAAGGTCATCAACTAATTGAATTATCGGGCTAGTATAATGATGCATTGCCCATTTCCAAGGCGCTCGACAAAACCAGTCAAACAATAATTGACGCCCCTTTAAAGTCCCTCCAAACTTGTCTCCAGCATGCCAACAAGCATCTTCGGTAAAACACAATGCTTGTAGCCAAGCAACTTCTTTCAATCTCTCCGCAGGCTGACATTGATAATTTTGAGTGTATTTGGCATCAGCCAAAGCAGCATATCGTGCCTTTAATAGGCGAATCTCATTATGTGCCTCAAGACGCCTTAAACGTTGTTCATACATCAATCACCTCAGAACAATGTCCGCAGTTGACAACCAGAATCTTGTAAAAGATTCAAATCAATGCTTGTGCCACGTTTGACGAGCTCTTCTAACGGACGTCGGTCCCTTGCATTATTTAGTAACACACCACCGACTACCACTTTGTCTCGTACCCAAATAAGGCTACCCGAACCCTCATAAAAATCCCCACGCATCACAATTTGATTCTGAGCATTAGGTATGCCAACCACCTGTATATTGTGTTCATATTGATCAGTCCACATCCAAGGAACCTCAACATAAGGCTCCGAGCGCTCATCACAAATGAACTCAGCTACTGCGCGAGCTTGGTTTTCTGCATTCCTCCAAGTTTCAAGTCGAAGAGAAAAACCTAATAATTCATTAGGCGTATTAGCTACATCTCCGACTGCATAGACCCAAGGTATTGAAGTGCTACGACAAAAAGAATCCACCACTACGCCATTATTAACTTCAACTTCTGATCCGTTCAAATAATCCAGATTACAGTCAATTCCAACAGCCATTAAAACCAAATCCGCTTTGATCGAATGAGTTTCCCCTAGCTCGTCCAAAGCCGAAATACACAGCTCTGTACCATCAGCCTGCGGTTCGATTGCTTGTACGCTAACGCCAGTATGAATAAATACCCCTTTATCTTCATGCAGATTGCGTAACCACTGAGAAGCTTGCTCTGGTAAGCAACGCGCTAAGATCCGATCACCATATTCAAGCACAGTCACCTGAACTCCACGAATCCTAGCACTCGCTGCTACCTCCATCCCTATAACCCCTGCACCGACTACCACCATATGTGAACTTTTACTCAACGCCTCCTTGATTGCCAAACTATCATCGATAGTACGCAAGGTGTGTACTTGTGGCAGTTCTATTCCCGGAACTACCAACTCTCGCGGCTGCCCACCAGTTGCAAGCACTAGGGTATCAAACTCAATTTCTTGACCATTTTCTAGAGTGAGTCGTTTAGCCCCAGGGTGTAGTTGCTTCACTTTGCCTATGATGCGTTCATAGGAATCGCTTTGTACCCAAAACTCTTTTGGGCCAAGTGTAATATTTTCAACCTCAGACTCTGAGTCAAGCAATAACTCTTTTGATAGCGCAGGACGCTCATATGGAGCATGTATTTCATCGCCAATTAGAATGACTTTTCCTGCAAAACCGAGTTCTCTTAAGTTTTGTACAACACGACCACCTGCATGGCCAGCTCCTACGACAACAACACGCTCTACTAATGACATGAGTCTTACCCCTTTTGTGATGGTTGAGACAAAGTCAACACTCGATATAATGCACCTTTAGAGGAGTTGCATCGCCATAAGCGCTCAGTTCCTGGAGGAATAATAATGCCTTCTCCAACCGTTAATTCATATTCCTCATCATCTGCTCGAATATAGAAACTGCCCTCAAGTACCGTCGCGACTTCCTCTTCATGTGCAAGTGCTTCAGCTTGTAGTGACTCATCTAATTTAAAAACTTTGACTGAAACATCGAGCGCTGTGCCAACA
>CAZEIB010000348.1:0-2026 GCA_964511785.1 uncultured Oscillospiraceae bacterium | reverse complement strand
CATTCTCTAGCATTCTTTTCACATAGTCTTGCAGCATTTCTGCAGGAAGATTGCTCATTCCGTATTGAGCAAATTGTGACTGTGCAACTTGTGTAGCAAGTTCCTGCACATCAGAAGCCTCTGTTTTAATATCATTGTCAGTAACAATTTTGTCCTTGGCAATTTGATATTTTATGTCGTTCAGAATGTTTGGGAAGTCTTGCTCTATCAACTCGTCAGTGGCCTGCTCATTGGTCAACTTCAACCATTTTTTCAAGAACTCTTCAGGAAACTCTGCAGTTTCCATTTTCTTCGTAATTGCTTCTCTAACTTCTTTCATAAAGAAGTAATCAGCGTCAGGACCAAACTGGTTGCTTAAAGACTCCTTTACTTTAGCTCTAAATGTCTCCTCATCCGAAACTACTCCCTCACCCAAAACTTTATCAAACACCTCTTGGTTTAGCTCAGCTTCGTTGAAACGTGTGATTTCCCTAATAATAAATTTAAAATCAGACGTAACATCAGCCACATCCTCTTTAGGTATATTCAAGAATGAAGCAATCTCTGCCTCATTGTCGTATGCTAAAGCAGGATTGATTATTATTTCGTCACCAGCATTTGATCCAACAAAACGGTTTTTTGTATCCTCATCATTTTTGATGTAAGAAGGCATTAAAATTGCATTTTCAACAACAATTCCGCCCTCTTTAGGCTCTCCGTTTTCTAACTCTACTACTTCGCCTTTTATAAGATCGGTTTCTAATGCCGACTCTTCAACTTTTTCATAAGTTCCAAAATTTTGCTTGTAGCCATCCATTTGCTTTTCTAGCAAATCATCTTCAAGCGTTACTTTGTAAAGAGGAAGCTTATCATTATTATCGAATGTTAAGTCGAACTCAGGTGTCAACCCAACTTCAAACTCAAAAGTAAATTGCTCATCTTTTTCCAGGTCAAACGCTTTATCAGGGTTTTCCAAAGGTAATGGCTCTCCCAATATCGGAAGTTTGTTTTCTTGAATATAGTTAGACAAACTTGAGTTAATCAATTTATTAACCTCTTCAGCCAAAACAGATGAGCCATAAAGTTTCTTTACTACCCCCATTGGAACTTTCCCAGGGCGAAAACCAGGTATATTAGCTTTTCGTCTATATTCATTCAACGTTTTATCAACGTTTCCTTGAAAATCGGCTCTTTCCATTTCAATGGAAATAACGCCGTTTACATTATCAGTTTTATTGAGCGATATATTCATCCCAATGATTTATTTATTATGTTAATTATTAAACTCTATATTTATCTTGAAGAAACTTTGGCGTTTGAAAATCAAACGATTTGGAATAGTTCCACCTATTCAGTTTAGAAGTGCAAAATTAATTTTATTATTCCAATATCCAAAAAAAATACTCATCTATCTTTTATTCCTTTCATTTTACGACTCTTTTTAAAAGAGTTAACTGGGCAAAAGACCATGACGACCTTCCAATTTTCGAGTTTATTACAAAGATATAATTGAAATTACACCTCACCAATTATTTGATAAAACAAAAGTCCATGAACAGACTTTATCTTTTCGGGTTTAAAAAAGAGCTTTAGAGCAACTTAAAGCATACTTTATTGTTAAATAAGCAACCTAAACCTACGCAAATACTGGAATAGTAGTGCAAGACTAACATAAAATTATTATTTTTGAAGTACAATAAATTTTAATCTACAAAAAAACAATTATAACACCCCCCTCTTTTAAAATACATATCATGAATTATAAATGGATTTTATATACACTAACAGCACTTTTAGTTGCCTCGTGCAGTAGTTACAAGCCAACTGAAACACTCTCACAAGAATATTCAATAGTAAGTATTAAAGGACAGATTGTAGAAATGAATCATGAGCACGGCACTAACAGTGATATGCAGGCATTGGTAAATAAATACAAAGGTACCCTTGACGCTCAAATGAATGAAGTGGTGGGAACTAGTGCAGAATTTATGCAAAAAGGACGTCCCGAGAGTTTGCTCACCAACTTCACATCTGATGTGATGAAGGA
>CAZEIB010000347.1:0-2038 GCA_964511785.1 uncultured Oscillospiraceae bacterium | reverse complement strand
TCATCTCATCTTGTAATTTAATATTATCATTATGAACAGCAGAAATACGAGGATAGTAGTCAGTAGTCATTGCTGTAATTATAATACCGAAATATCCACTAATTATCATTGCACCTGCTTGATAAAAACCAACATCATTTAAACTACCAGAAAATCTAATATAAGAAGAAACAATTAAATCAAATATTGAGCCAATAAAACTTACCAACATTAAAGCAACTCCCATTTTTATCATTGGAGAAGCTTTCAATATTACAGTTTTTAAACTTAGCTTAATTCGATCATATTTAATTTTTCTGACAAAATAGTTTGAAAAGAAAAGTGCTGAAAACCCAGTAATGAGTAATGAGGGTATTATACCGCCTTCGCCAAAAAAATAGTAGAATGGAACAGCTGTAATCAAACCAACAACTGAACCAATCATGCTTGCTTTTGCTAAAGCACGTAATTGACGCATGCCTTTTAGTATAGCCAATTGCCCTTCGGATAATATATTTAATCCTACTACTATAGATATCCAAATAAATGATATAATGTAGGTGCTATTTCCAAATGACCACTTACTTAACAAAGGAGAAAGAATAATTGTTGCTATTACTCCTAACAAGGATGTTAACAGAATTACCTTATTTGTAATTGAAATTATTTTAGAAAACTGCTTATGATCACCACTGCCATAAGCTTCAGATATGTCACGTACAGCACTTTGTGATATACCAAGACCTGCGCCAGTCTTAATCATGTTGATAGCAGAGTTAAAGAGACCTATGATGCCCATTCCTTCTGCCCCTAGAAAGATTGCTACAGATTTATTTGTTCCTACTTTAACTAATATATTGAATACTTGTACAAAGCCAAACAAAAACGTCGTCTTAAATATATTTTGATATGATTTCTTTTCTGACATTATTTCTTAAAAGGCTTTCCCATCATATTGCAAAGTATATATTTCACTTGAATAATTAAATACCATTGTGAATATATCATTATTACAAAAAGGGCTAAATACCATATCTTGCTTTAGAAGTCTCCAATTAAAATTAGAGTAAAAATCAATTAATTCTTTCTTACAAAACAATATAGAAGGATTATTATTTCTCAATATATATTGATTGGATAATTTCATTAATTCACTTCCATAGCCTAGTCTTTTTTCAATTGCACAAACATTGCCAACTCCATACATTTTCTCTATTATATCATTAACCAATACACTAATATCAATCAAGTTCATATAAGCTACATAATTATTGTTTTTTTTTAAAAGCAAATGTAAATCCTTATTATGTATGTTTTTATCTATCCAACTTTTTTGTTCTTTATATGTATAATCCCACGATTTAGATTTAATATCTATAATAATATCAAGAACCGTTGGAGTTAGGCAGCTATGTGAAATCACTTCTAATTGATACATGCGAATAATAATTTTATAATTCAACCCACCATCCTGAAGGTAATGCAAAGAATTTATTATAAAATTCATTTACTCCCTTCAGTTCCTCTGACTTGCCAAATAATGAGTATCTATTATTATTAAGATGTACTCCAGAAGCATAGTAACCTTTTTCTCTAAAATAGTCAATCCACTCTATCTTCTTATTAGATAAAACTCCAAAGACCCAATTATTAGGTTTCGTACCATTAACAACATCTAAAGGGGTAATATTTAAGTTATCTCGTTCAATGTGCCTAATCCATTGCTCAACGTTTTTAGCTTGAATATCTATTAATTTATCAAGTTCACTCATTTGTTTGTATGCTATAAAAGAATGTAATTCTGTAGGCAGAGCAGCAAATCCAGAAGTTGACACATCATAATGCTGATTAATTTCCCCCCTTTTATCTCTAAATTGGGTTCTATCTATTCCTTGATCTCTAATTTCAATTGCTTTTTTAAAGTGATGAAATTGATTAAATGTCACTGCACCACCCTCTATTGCATTAGGCATCCTTACAGCATTAAAGGACATAATTGTAGCATCGCTGCCTGTATTTCCTACTTTATTTCCTTTATAAACCCCACCAATACCATCTA
>CAZEIB010000346.1:0-2042 GCA_964511785.1 uncultured Oscillospiraceae bacterium | reverse complement strand
GTGGTTCCCGGTCAGATAGCTGTTGTGGCTGTTTCTCCCGGAAGAGGGCTCTCGAGTATTTTTGCCAGTTTGGGCGTTGCGGCGATTGTTGAAGGCGGGCAAACCATGAACCCCAGCGTTCAAGAGCTGGTTGCCGCTTTTGAAAATTTGCCAACTGATAAAATCATCATCCTCCCGAACAATAAAAACATTATTTTGGCTGCCCAAAACGCCGCTAAAGTCAGTGTAAAACAGATTGGCATTATCCCAACCCGTAATGCTCCGCAAGGTTTTGCGGCAATGCTGCGCCTTGACCCTGAAGGGACAATTGAAGAAAACGTTGAGTCAATGAGTGAAGCGATTTGGGAAGTTCACACCGGAGATATCACAATTTCGACCCGATCGGTTGAAATTGATGGCGTGAATGTGGAAAAAGGCGAGGTGATTGCGCTCTTTGATGGCAAACTGGTTTCTGCCGCTCCCACGATTGAAGGCGCACTGGATAAATTGTGTGAAGTCGCTGATATGGATGAGGTGGAAAGGATCACCTTATTCTATGGTGTAGATTTGAAACAGAGCCATGCTAAGCAACTGGCGAAACGAATTCAGGACGAATATCCTGATGTCGAGCTCGAAATTCAAGATGGCGGCCAACCGCATTATCAGTTGATTGTTGCTTTTGAATAAGTGTCGCTAAATATAGTTGGTATAATTGCCGGCTTCTGAAGTGTGAAGCCGGCTTTTTTATTTGAAGTTCAGAGGGGCAGTAGTCCTATGGAATTCTGTTTCAGCAATTCCCATTATGGATCATTCATGAACTATTGCCCCGAAAAATCAAAAAAAAACATACAAGTAATATTGTTGCAAGTTTTACAATTCAGGTTTATAGTTCTTATTACAATCTGAATATTTGTGTGAATTTGTCAGAAAGAAATAAGGGCGTTACGCGTCCGAGCTAAAGAATTCTATGAACAAGCCAATAGAAGGCTTTGAGCAATTAGAACCATATAGGAAATATTTTAATGTATTCAGCTCGATTTACTTAATTTTCCCATGGCATTAGCCAGCATAAAATGAGGGATGAAAGGAACCCATGAAAACTTCAAAATTTAGATTGAGCATCTTTTGCTTTGGTTTGGTTGTTATTTTTAGTGGTTGTTTCACTGCTTGTGCCCCTTCGCTGGAACCCAAAGGGGATATGTTAATCAGACATTTTTTCGATTTAATGACTGAAGGAGATTTCGAGGCAGCCGCAGATATGCTTTATGAAGCACCTCCTGGCATGCAAGGTCCTGGCTTTTCAAGAACCGACTTTGTTTCAAGCTTTGAAGCTGGAGCAAAGATCAATTACACCATCCTCTCTTTGACAGATGGAAATGATGTAGAGGCTCAAGAGCTCTTCGCTCCAGATAAGCAAAAGTATTTTTTCCCGGACGAAGTACCAAATGTTTGCCGAACTTATCTCATCGAGCTTCAACTTGACTTTTTAGATTTACCTGAACCCAACATTTCCTCTGTTGGTTTTATCCAAAAAGTTTCCCTGCTTCGCCAGGAGGACCATTGGACGATAGGCTATTTCACTTTTCCCTCGGTTGATGCCTGTTATAACTATCGAGAATCGTTTGTTCAGACAGCGGAAACAACTGATTCCACCTCTGATGGGATATTCCGTCAGCTCATCGAAGCTCAACAACCAAGCGTGTCGATGGATGAGACGCCCGAAGAAACTGTCCTTACGTATTATCAGCTCTTGAACAACAATCAGCCTGAAGAGGCGTACCGTTTACTCGCAACTGATTCACCGGTAAGGGAACAGCTTGAATTAGATATAGATCAATTTCCTGTCTATGGGCGATTGGTTTTTCCTGTCGTCGAGATTTCTGATTCTGTAAACTGCGCAAACCAAGAGCCACTGTCTGAAGATTGCCAAGAACTTACAGTAACATTGCAGCTTTTTTATGAAGGGGGATTCTGGGGCAGTCCAAACGGTGATTTAAGCCGGTATATGATTCAATTAATCAGAGAAGAAAATCATTGGAAGATTTGGGAGATCAAGCTCAGTG
>CAZEIB010000345.1:0-2047 GCA_964511785.1 uncultured Oscillospiraceae bacterium | reverse complement strand
AATCATCCAGGAAACCGGCAGAAGTTCAAATCATGGAGATGATGCGAAAATCAATAAAAAGATGCTGTATGCATCCAGATCAATCCCGTTGTAAGGGTAAAATTAAAGAAGCACATGCTTTGCAAAACAATAAAATTATCTCTTTGCTTGCAGGAAGTGAGCGCCATGTATATATGATGAATGCAAAGAAAAAGCCCTTGCTTATTCCAATGGAAAAAGGAGAGCCTACTATTATTGTTCAAATGAGTAAAACCAGTGCTAATGATGCAACGACCGAGACTTGTTTTTGTGATTTGCATGATAACATTGTTTTTGCTGCTATAGAAAAGGGTGCTCCAGATTTTGATGAACTTAACGAAGAAATGAAGTTCATATATGCTTACAAGGCATTCATTTTTGAATACTATAAACAGCGTACGGCAATAGATATTTACAAAGAATGTTTTAAGAAGAATCCAGTAGCATTTAGGGCTCCAATGATGGTAGGAATGTATAGAATGCTACAATTAAAAATGCGAGAGTTTGACCCAATCAAATCTCATTTTGATAAAGAAATAATGGCGGGGACTCACAATGGTGTAGCAACCTGTGTTATTAAAATTCCAGAACAGATTAAGTTTGCAGACTATGCATATATTGCTCCAGACTATGATTTGAATGGAAAGAAAATCAGGCATACAGTAAAAGGTAAAATGCATCGCCTTGCAATAACTGCATTTCCAGAATCAACTCACTCCTATATTATTTTAAGTTGCTTGCAAACAGAGAGACACATTTATCAAAGACTTTTTGATCAGCTCAATGCTGGCGTGCCCCCCGAAAATTGGTCCAGTTCCAAAGTTAGTAAAGCTATGATAAACTATGAAAAAGGAGCTGGAAGAAATGGCAAGAAAAAAGTACAGTGTGGATCAAATCATCATCAAATTACGGGAAATTGAGGTACTATGCAGCAGCGGCAGCACCGTGGCGGAAGCCGCCCGCCAATCCGGTATTACCGAACAGACCTATTACCGCTGGCGCAAGGAATATGGAGGCATGAATACAACAGACGCCAAACGGATGAAGGAGCTGGAAAAGGAGAATGCCCGGTTAAAGAAACTGGTGGCGGAACTGAGTCTGGACAACGCAATTTTAAAAGATGTAAACTCAAAAAACTACTAAGCCCGGTAAAGCGCAAAGCAGCTGTCGCAGATGTGGTACTCCATCATGGTGTGTCTCAGCGGCGTGCTTGCCGGGTGTTAAAGGTGAACCGAACTGCTGCAAGATATGAGCCTGTACGCTTACTGGATGAGGATGAAGTACGGGCGGATATCATTGATAAAGCAACGAATTTTGGCCGTGTTGGTTATCGTATGGTAACCAGCATGATGCGCAACGAAGGTCGCAAAATCAACCATAAAAGGGTAGAGCGAATCTGGCGGGAAGAAGGACTGAAGCTGCCCCAAAAGCAACCGAAGAAACGCCGGTTATTCTTAAATGACGGCAGTTGTGTCCGGCTTCGCCCGGAGCATAAAAACCATGTATGGAGTTATGATTTTATGGAGGACACTACCATAGACGGGCGAAAGATTCGGTTTTTAAATATCATTGACGAATACACCAGAGAGTGTTTAGCCAGTGTGCCTCGGCGTTCCTGGCGAAACACGGATGTGATTGAAACCCTTGCGGACATCATGCTGACCAGGGGCTGCCCGGAATACATACGTAGCGATAACGGTCCTGAATTCATCGCCAAGAAATTACGAAAATGGCTGAGAAATCTGAATGTCATTACGACTTATATTGAACCGGGGAGCCCTTGGGAAAACGGGTATTGCGAGAGTTTTAACAGCCGGATGCGGGATGAGTTTTTGAATGGAGAACTGTTTGGGAATATGTATGAAGCCCAGGTACTAACAAAAAGGTGGGTCAAGTACTATAACACCATTCGACCTCATTCGGGCCTTGGCGGCAGACCACCCGCACCCCAATCCCTTCTTCTTTCGGCTTAAAAAGCAAAACACCTTTTGTTTTGCCATTCAAGGGTCAAGATGAACGCGCTGCGCGC
>CAZEIB010000344.1:0-2048 GCA_964511785.1 uncultured Oscillospiraceae bacterium | reverse complement strand
CTTGAGTAATCCAGCTGAAGCATAATATTAAAGAAATAAAAACAATTATTAGTTTAGCAAATCTTTTCATATCTTTTTCTCCATGTTTTCTTAATCCATTCTACCATGAATAATATTTTTTTTATATTTTTTTCAACTTTTTTGTTATCTTTTACGTCTAAATATATAGATGCATCAAAATTACTAGATAAGGAGCAAAATAATAAATGAGGCGAAATAAAAGACATAGAAAAAACAAACTAATAATATTACTAATTATTTTAATTGTTATAATAATTGGTTCTGTTGTAATGATTAAATCATTTACAGCCACAAATAAAGCAGAACCTCTACCAGAAAAGCAAGATACTACATCCCAGCAAGAATATGACTATTCTTCACCAGTACCAAAATCTCCTGCTGTAGAAAATACATACTTTGATGATGCAATTTTCATTGGTAATTCTAGAACTGAAGGATTTTTCCTATATTCTGGTTTATCAAATTCAAAGCTTTATGCTCATAAAGGTCTTATGGTAAATACATTTTTTATAGATAAAATTTACACCCAAAATGAAAAAAAAGTAACTATGCTAGATGCTATTAAATCAGATTCATCCTTCAACAAAGCTTATATAATGCTAGGAATGAATGAGTTGGGTTGGGGTTATCCCGATTTATTTATAGAAAAGTACTCCAAGATAATAGATGAAGTTAGAAATGTTAATCCTAATGCTATTATATATATCCAATCTATCATACCCGTATCCAAAGATAGATCTTTAAACGATAAAATATATAATATGGATAATATTAATAAATTTAATAAATTAATTAAGCAGATGGCACAAAACAAAAAAGTTTATTATATAAACCTTTCTGAAAAGTTATCCAACGATGAAGGATTTTTACCTCCAGATGTTTCGTATGATGGTATTCATTTAAAATCAGATTATTGTAAAAAATGGCTAAAATACCTAAAAACCCATACGGTCAAGGAGGCTTA
Organism: uncultured Oscillospiraceae bacterium; assembly: GCA_964511785.1. Lineage (GTDB taxonomy): Bacteria > Bacillota > Clostridia > Christensenellales > Aristaeellaceae > CAYFQH01. The sequence goes on along the minus strand of CAZEIB010000344.1, from coordinate 1,063 downwards.
AAAGATGAAAAAATTTTTTTGTTCCGCATGTGTTATAATATTGATAATCTCTGCTTGCGGATGCACAACTTCTGAAAAAGTATATATAAATATGGATGATTTTGCCTCTTATCTCCTTCAAAATATTAAATTTGAAGATGAACTAACAAAATTAGATGATGATATGATTTCTAATATCTATGATATAGAGGAAGGCGTAACGGCATCGGTTTATGTTGGAAGTGGTGCTACTGCTGAAGAGATTGCAATATTTAAAACATTAAATAATAACAACGCTAAAAAAGTAAAAGAGGCCATTACTGATCATATAAAAAAACAGAAAGACTCATTTAGCTCTTATATGCCTTTAGAACTAAAAAAGCTTAATAATGCAGCTATCATTGAAAAAGCACCATATATAATACTATTGATATCCAATGAGAGCGATGTAAAAAGTATTATAGAAAAATATAACAAGGAGTAATTTATCAATTTTGGATATTAATCGCAAAGAACTATTTATTGAATATATAAAAGAAAATCAGGAGAATTTTTATAGGTTGGTCTATAGCTATGTTAACAACCCTGATACAACTTTGGATTTAATTCAGGAATCCATTATATTAGGGCTAAAAAATATAGAAAAACTAAAAGAGCCTCAGTATATAAAAACCTGGTTCTATAGAATATTAGTAAATACCTGTCTCTCCTATCTTAGGAAAAACAAAAAACTTCCTCAGTTTGAAGTTTTATGTGATAATATCCAAGATAGAGATAATTGCTTTGATGAGGTAAAACGAAAAGAAATACTTGACATCATATCCACCTTGGATCCAGAATTAAAAACTATAGTGTTCCTTAAGTTTTATGAAGAGATGACTTTTTTAGAGATTTCAAAAGTTACTAAAGTTAATGTGAATACGATCAAATCGCGTCTTTACAAGGCTCTTTCTATTTTAGAAGATAAACTTGTAGACTATAACGATGAAAGTAGGTGCTAAAATGAAAGATTTTATAAAAAATGCTTATGATCAAATCGAAATACCTGATAACTTAGATTTTGTCATAAACACTGCCCTGAAGG
>CAZEIB010000343.1:0-2076 GCA_964511785.1 uncultured Oscillospiraceae bacterium | reverse complement strand
CCACTGCCCAACACAATGCCAATTTCTGCAGTTCCTGCTATTTCTTTAATGTAATCCGCCGCCTTATGTATTTTGTTAATCATTTTTTTCTCCTATCTTTTTTCAAATAACGTTTCATAAAAAGAAGTAGCACCAAAACCCTCTTCTATTCCAAAAGCTTGGGCAATAGTAGCAGCAATATCACTAAAAGTCTTTCTCGTTCCTAAATCCACTTCTTTTTTAATTCCAGGGCTCCAACATAAAATAGGGGCGTATTCCCTTGTATGATCTGTTCCCTTAAACGTCGGGTCACAGCCATGGTCTGCAGTAATAATTAATAGATCATTTTCACTTAATAAGCTTTTAATCTCTTCTAATTTTTGGTCAAAATACTCCAAGGTTTTTCCAAAGCCCTTTGGGTCTCTTCTATGTCCATAAATCATATCAGTGTCTACTAAATTAACAAAAAGTAATCCCCTGAAATCTTCTTTTAAATAGTTAATGGTAGTTTCAATACAAGCGGGGTTTCCTGTAGAGTGGGTACTTTGGGTAATTCCCTGATAGGCAAATATATCCTCAATTTTTCCTACACCAATACTTTCTAAACCATTTTCCTTTAAAATATCTAAAATGGTTTTTTTAAAGGGCTTTACGGAAAAATCCTTTCTTTGTGCCATTCTGGTAAAGTTTCCCGGTTTTCCTGTAAAGGGTCTGGCTATAACCCTTCCCACAGCATAAGGGCCAGTCAGTATTTTTTCTCTGGCAATTTCGCATATTTCATACAGTTCTTCAATTGAATACACATCTTCATGACAGGCAATTTGAAATACACTGTCTGCAGAAGTATATACAATAGGGTATCCGGTTTTTAAATGTTCTTCCCCAAGTTCTTCAATAATAGCAGTGCCACTTGCCGCATAATTTCCTAAAGTTTTTCTTCCAATAGCTTCTTCAAAACCTCTAATTACCTCTTGAGGGAATCCCTCATGAAAAGTAGGAAAAGCCTCTTTTAACTGAATTCCCGCCATTTCCCAGTGTCCTGTTGTAGTGTCTTTCCCGGGGGATATTTCATTTGCTCTTCCATACCCTCCTTCTATTTTTCCATTATAAGGATATTCAATGGTTTCCATTTTTCCAAGACCCATTTTTGCCATGTTAGGTAAAGAAGGTTTGGCTACTTTAATCACATTTCCAAGGGTATTTGCCCCTGTATCTCCGTATTTATCAGCATCAGGCAGTTCTCCTGCCCCTACTGCATCTAACACAATTAAACAAATTTTATTCATAATTTTACATGCCTCCTAGTTTGTCTTTTCCCGTATATCCTTATTGTACACTTATTACCTTGGTTTTAAAAGCTTTTTCTCGCCTAAGTAATGGATTGACAGAGGAAATAGAACTTTCTATAATACAATGGTTATAAGTGAGGAGTGGAAAAATGAGTAAATTTGAATGGATTGCTGCATCAGCCTTTGGTTTAGAAGGATTAACTGCCAAAGAGTTAAGTACCATCAATATTCCCAATGCAAAAGGAGAAATTGGCGGTGCCAGATTTACTGGTACTTTTGAGGAAGCCTTTAAAGCCAACCTTTGGCTAAGGTATGCTGATAGGGTTTTGCTGGTGGTAAAAGAATGGGAAGCAACTACTTTTGAAGAATTGTTCCAAGGGGTTAAATCTATTCCTTGGGAAAACTTTTTACCTAAAGATGCTTCTTTTCCTATAAAGGGAAAGTGTATAAAAAGTCAATTAATGAGTGTAAGCGACTGTCAGTCTATTACTAAAAAGGCTATTGTAGAACGCTTAAAAGAAAAATATAAACAAAACTGGTTTGAAGAAACAGGGGTTCTTTTCCCTATTGAAATTGCCATTACCCAAAACATCGCCAGAGTTACTATTGACGCCAGTGGGAATGCCTTAAATAAAAGAGGTTACCGCACCTTTAATGCCCAAGCCCCCCTAAGAGAAACCTTAGCAGCTGCCTTGGTTTTTTTAAGTGGATGGCGAAAAGATACTCCTTTTTATGATCCTCTATGTGGTAGCGGTACCATTTTAATTGAAGCAGCTATGATGGCTGCGAATCAAGCTCCGGGATTATA
>CAZEIB010000342.1:530-2091 GCA_964511785.1 uncultured Oscillospiraceae bacterium | reverse complement strand
TTCCTTCAAGGTCAATTTGATCAAAAGCTCCTACAGGATACTCTTTTATTTCTCCATCAGAAGAAGAAAAAAACTCTTCTCTTTTTTGAGCAATTTCCCCTTTGCCGGCAACCCCCATTTTAGGTGTTCCTTCTGCGAAAGCAGTGGTAATAGTAAGGGCTATCATTAGCCCGCAAATTAAAAGTATTTGACAATATTTTTTAAATTTCATTATTTTCATCCTTCCTTTTTCCTTAATGGAAAAGCTACTTCTATTTTCTATAACTATTATGCAATTGTCAAGATTTCTTGTGGTTTATCTTTCTTTTTGCTTTTCCCTTTTCCATCATCTTTGACAAAACTCCTTTTATTTAGTATATTAGCATATGCTAATATACTTTTAGAGGAGGAACATTGTGGCAAGTAAAAACATTGTAGAAGTATTGCCTAATTGCGTGGCCTGTGGAAACTGTGAAAAGGTTTGTCCCTTAGGGGCCATTGCTGTTTATAAAGGACTATGGGCGAAAGTAAATTCTTTAACCTGTGTAGGCTGTGGTAAATGTATAAAAGCCTGCCCCGGCGGTGTACTTCAACGTATTCCACGCCCAAGCCTTGTAAAGGAGAAAAATTTATGAAAAGATTTTTTAAAAAACCCTGGCATGAATATTTATGGATTGCTTCTTCTTTATACCTAATTCTTGGTATTTTTAATATTTTGTTTGCCTGGCTAGGGCTTATTTGCTTTATTACTCCCTTGCTATTTGCTATAATTAAAGGAAACAAGGCTTATTGTGGAAAATATTGTGGCAGAGGCCAGCTTTTTTCTATTTTAGGTAATAAGTTAGGTTTATCCCGTCAAAAAAACCCACCTGCTTTTTTACGTTCAAAATGGTTTCGCTATGGTTTTTTAACTTTTTTTATGACCATGTTTTCTTTAATGGTTTTCTCTACTTACAAAGTATTTACAGGAGCCTCTCTTAACCAAACCATTACCTTGTTGTGGGCTTTTAAATTGCCGTGGCAATGGGCCGATGTGTCTTTTGTATCCCCTTGGATAGCCCAGTTTGCCTTTGGCTTTTATTCTGTTATGGTTACTTCTACTTTACTGGGTTTTGCTACCATGGTTTTATATAAACCACGTAGTTGGTGCCTTTACTGTCCCATGGGTACCATGACCCAAGGCATTTGTATGATTAAACATCAAAAGGAGCTTAGCAATGGAAGAAAAAGCCAAGGAAGTGGCAAACCTGTTAAAGGTATTAGCCAATGAAAACCGACTACTGATATTGTGTAATTTAATTGAAGGCCCCTTAACTGTTGGGGAACTTCATGAAAAAATTGCGGCCATTACCCAATCAGCCCTTTCCCAACATTTGGCTTTATTAAAGGCCCATGGCATTGTAGCTGATGAAAAAAAAGGCCAACATGTTACTTATACCATTAAAGACCATCGGGTAGATGAGGTAATAGCTGTTTTGCAAAAACATTATTGCTAAAAAATTGTAAACAAAGGCAATATCCCTTTTAAAATATAGGTTTTCCTTTCTTTTTCTCTTTCTTGCCTTTTACTATTTATTATTAT
>CAZEIB010000342.1:0-520 GCA_964511785.1 uncultured Oscillospiraceae bacterium | reverse complement strand
AATACGGCCAAATACCAAAATATCTGTTAACGCATTACCACCTAAGCGGTTAGCCCCATGAATGCCACCGGTTACTTCCCCGGCTGCATATAACCCTGGAATGGTGTTTCCTTCTCCATCTATCACTTGAGCACTGGTATTAATTTTCACGCCACCCATGGTGTGGTGAACAGTAGGTACCCTTGGGCCAGCATAGAAGGGAGCTTGGTCTATTTTTTCGCTGTACAAAGTACGGCCAAATTCATCAGTTTCTTTACTTTCCACGTGTTTATTAAAGTTATCTACAGAGGCAATTAGGTTTTCGGCAGGAACCCCGATTTTTTCAGCCAATTCTTCTAAAGTATCAGCTTTGTAGGCCCGCCCTGCTTCTACCAGTTCATCAATGCTTTCATTAAAGTTGTTACGCACATCACCTGTAGGGTAGCTGTGGCTATCAACAATGGTGTACATTAAATGATTAGGTTGTTCTAAAAGAGCTACGGTCATTTCATCTCTACGACCGCCTTCGTTTACAAAACGG
>CAZEIB010000341.1:0-2106 GCA_964511785.1 uncultured Oscillospiraceae bacterium | reverse complement strand
CAACATACGATCAGTATAAAAAAATTATTAATAAAAATATGGCTAAATAAAAAAAGGGAGACAAAAAAGATGAAAGAAAAACTGAAAAAAACAAAAAAACAAAACAAAGCAATCAAAAAACTATTAATACTGACGCTGTGCTTAACTATAGCATTAGGTTTAACCGCCTGCAAAGATGGCAAAATAAACACAGACGAGCTAGAATCAGGCCTTGAGGAGTTAGGTGGCATTCTTGAAACGGAAGAAACAGAAGAAGAAACAAAAGAGTCTGAAGAAACTAAGGCTCCTAAGGTGAATGACAAGCCAGAAGAGACAACAAAGCCAGAGGAGACTAAGACTCCAGAGAAGGACGTAAAGCCAAAGGGTGATGATAAGCCAAAGGAAACTGAAGCTCCAAATCCTTCGGTAACACCGAAGGCACCAACTCCTACTACAACACCGAAGGCACAAGAACCTTCTTATAAGAAGGTAAGTGACACCAAATATGCAAAAAGTAATGTTAATGTAAGGAGTGGTCCGGGAACGTCTCATAAAAAGATAGGATCTCTTAAGGCTGGTCAAAAGGTAACAAGAATTGGTGTTGCTGATAATGGCTGGGGTGTTATTGATTTCAATGGTAAGGAAGGGTATGTTTCTGGCAAGTATTTGGTAGAGAATAAACCGGCTGTTCAAACGGTAGAAAAGCCAAAAGATAGTAAACCGGCAGAGACTAAGGCGAAGCCAGCTGAGCCGAAGGGGCAGGATACGAAGAAAGATGAGGCAAAGCCAGCTGAAAAGACAGAGTATGTGCCACTCGCTGAGGGTTGGATTTATGAAAAGACAAAAATAGGTTCTGCAATGAATTCCACACAACAAGCCCAAATAGACAAATGGGTAAAGGTATGGAGAGATGGTGGCATGAGTGACGAAGAATTAAAACGTGAGATACACGGATACCTATCCACCGAGGGGATTTCGTTTACTATGCTACTGGTTTACAATAAAAGTAGATTTATATCTGATACCTCTGATGTAATATTTCATCCACACAGCGAAGACATTCCGTATTCATACCAAGCGACTTATTGTACTGGAGAAAGAGATCCTAATTCGTCTCGTGATTATACTGTTTTTTACGAATGGATTGTTGAAATTGATTAAAACTGTGAATAGCAGATAAGGGGAAATAAAACACCAAATACTTTCTACAAGCTTCGTAGTTGTTGCTACGAGGCTTTTTTTTGATTATAAATACGTTATTCAGAACTAAAGATGTTAGAAAAACATTTAAAGGTGTTTAAATCCAACATACTATAAGTGTAACTAAAAAGACAGATTGAAACAAGGTGTATTTTGTCTCTAAAATAGATATTCACCTATAATTATGATGGCAGACTTGCTGAATCTTTAGCAAAGCATTGTCATATTGAAAGGAAGTGATTTATTATGAAAGAAAAATTAAAAACAGGATTGAGCCGCCTTGTTTTATTGTTACTAATAATTGGATTTATGACTCGCTTTTCTGTAGGAGAAGTATGTGCCGCTGAGTTTGATAATGCAGTTGACTTTTACAAAAATAACGGAGCTGCTGTTGTATATAATAATGGTTATTTTTATTATGGAACTAGAGGAGCAACATCATCAGCTACTATTCGCTATAAGACCGTCGGTTTTAAATTTAAGGTAAGCAATAGTGGTGGGAATGCATCAGTAAGATTTAAAATCGGTGGTGACGGAATGAAACTTGTGCATGGTGGCAATGCAAATGGATACACCTATAATTTGTATAGAATTCAGGTAAGGGATCTTAAAGGAAAACTTAGCGCAACGAACACAAACGTGCACAGAGGTTTTACAACATCAACCAATACAATCTTTGTAGACAGCCTTATGATAGTGGTAATAAACGGAGTGCCGCAAGGAGCTCTAGCCAACAATGGCAATACTAGTTCAGGAACGGTTTATGATACCCATGCGGGAATTACGGGTGCAATAAGGTGGACTAATCCTCCTGAGAAAGCCAGTTACTTTGATAAGCCGATAGTTTATAGAAATATTCTAGACGTAACCAATCCAAGTGGATATTTTACACCTAACAGCGCAAGCTGGACAAATGGAAATGTAGCT
>CAZEIB010000340.1:0-2139 GCA_964511785.1 uncultured Oscillospiraceae bacterium | reverse complement strand
GAAGTCGTTATTATGCTTGTTTTGATAGTTACTATAAGGATCAAACCGCTACACCAATGGTAGAATTGATTGCAGAATATTTAGAGGAGCGGTTAAGGCGGTATTTAGAAATTCTTAGGTAACTTATCCAAACATAGTCAATTTCCCTTAGAGCAATGATCAAGAGGATTACCAAAATACTTATCATAATTTTCAAATGATGAAGCTAGCACTATTAAATTCATTGAAAGATGGTAAAACAGAAAAAGGATACACAGCACTATTGGATGGATGTCTGCACAACAAGCACACGATTTAGAAACCGCGAGTTAATCTAAATATGTCTGCCTTTATGGCTAACATGCCCTTGTGGACAGGTCTGCCACAAAGGCATGTTTCATTTTATCAGCACCTCTCCTGTCAAGGTCGGTTGTATTTTCTGCGGAAATCCCCACCCTTCCCTTGACAGGAAAGTATTTTTTGCTTCCTTTTTACATCATCTATGTTTTACGCCACTACAGTCAACCGATGTCGTGGACCATTTTTCAGTTGACTTATACATTATTGAATTGTTCCCCAAAAGGAGTATATGCCAAACTTTCTATTTTGGGGGGGTGGATGTTTATGCCTGTAGTTACCGTTTGTGCCACGCTGGTTCGCCCATCATACACATATTGGGTTTTGGTTTGGTTACTGCTGTTCAAGGCGGAAATACCTTTTATCCCAGGGATATTTCAAAAAGAAACTAGTTTTTTCTAGTAACTAGTTTCTTTTTGATTCAGCATTTTCTATATTTCAATAATTTCTCTTGACCAAAAATCAAGATGTTCTTCTGATTCTACTTTCATAAACCAAGTACTTGCAACTGCCTCTTTAGTAAAATAATTTTTTGGTATATGGCTTTTTATTTTCAAAAAACCTGCTATTGAATCTACGGCTTCGATCATTAACATCCCGTTATCTGTAAAAAAGCATATAGCTACATCTCCTGTTATATCCCATGTGCTTTTTTCTCCTTTAAAGACAATTCGATCCCTAATTATTTGTGTTTTGGTAATATATCCATTTAATTTTCCTTTGATAATATCTTCTCGTTTTATTTCATAGTCTACTTTCGCATTTGCATTTTCACGATTAGCTACTAATTGAAAATACTCATCTCTATCAATTTCGTCCACCACATGGTTGGAAATGGTAAGTCTTTCGCCGTCATAAAAAAGAAAGGCAAATATGAATAAATCATCTTTGTTTTTATCTCCCGCAACGATAAGTATTTCAAATACATTTGTAATCATTTGTTTTTTTATAAGCTCAATCGCTTTCATTGAATTGTATGACAGTTTTTTGTTAATTATATAATCCATTTTCTTGCCTCCTAAGGAATAAAGTGAATTTTTTGTGGTTTCAAAACTCCACCAGTACCAATATCTACAACAGGAGTACCATCACTACTAGAAATAGGACGATAAGTTATTGTACTTCCATCTGGCAATTTCCGTAGCACTCCCTTTCCTTCTGGGAGTTTAATTTCTTGAGTAAACCCCTTTGTTTTTTCTTCGAAAAATTGTTTTGCTGCTGTTTCTCCGCCACTTAAGTTTCTTACAGCACTGCTGCTGCTCTGTCCTTTCTTTCCAAAATATCCTGTATCAGGATTTGGTTTTATCTCTGCTGTGTTCTTACCACTTTCACCTTCAAAGGTTCCAGTATTTGTGGTGTTTCCAGAGCAAATAGCACTATAATGATCTCCATAAGCAATAATTCCCTCTCTGGTAGGTGTATACATTACATTATTCATTGCTACAGCTTTAAAGGGCGCAACCGCAATAAATGCAATTTGAAAAGACTTAGCAAAGTGATCAAAGGAAAAAGGTTCATCTGGGTTAAACTCTTGCTCAGCAACAGTAGGTACTCCCCATAAAAGATTATTTGCAAAGTTTTTAACTGTCGGCGCTTTTGCAGCTGTTTCAGCTCTATTAATATATACTTCTGTGTTTCCAAAAGTTAAATAGTGGAATAGTCAAATAAAGTGCAGTCGCTAAACGTATAAAGAACAATTAGGTTAGGCAGCTGTTTTCCTAGCAATCTTTTGCCTGTAAATTATGGGTGGCCAGCCACCGGGGTTGGTTGTATAAATTCTCTGCCTATTATAGTAAATCATAA
>CAZEIB010000339.1:1906-2167 GCA_964511785.1 uncultured Oscillospiraceae bacterium | reverse complement strand
TAAAAATGGCAATGATTTACCTTCACGGTTTAGGGCAAAACCCTTCAAGTTGGGAAAAAGTGATGGAAAAAATAAAAACCGAGGAGAAAATGGAAGCTCCCTTTTTGTTTTCTTGGTTAAAACAGGGAGAAGAAAATTATGAAGATATGGTGAAAGGCCTTGAAAAGTATTGCCAAAACAAACAGGAGCCTATTACCCTTGTCGGCCTATCTTTAGGAGGGGTAGTGGCTTTAGATTATACCCTTAGAAACCCTAAAAACG
>CAZEIB010000339.1:0-1896 GCA_964511785.1 uncultured Oscillospiraceae bacterium | reverse complement strand
AAAGGGCTAGTAGTAATTGCCCCTCAAATAAAAATACCTGCTTTTTTATTAACAATACAAAACCTTATATTTTCCTTATTGCCTAAAAAAGTATTTGCCCCTATGGGAATGACAAAAGAACAGGTACTGAGACTGACTAAATCTATGAGGACGTTGGATTTTACCAAAGAAGTTTCCTCCCTTGCCTGCCCAGTAAAAATACTTGTAGGGGAAAAAGATCAAGCCAATCAAAAGGCGGCTAAAAACTTTAAAGCCCTTTATCCTAAAGGAGATTTAACCTTTATCAAAGGAGCAGGCCATGAAGTGAATGAAGATTGCCCTAAAAAGTTGGCAGAAGAAATTCAGCATTTTTTATTGGAAAATACAAAAGTACTTTAAACCTCGCTAATCGGTGCAGAAAAAGAGAGGACAGGCTTTTTTAAAAAAGGTATATTTAATTTGAAAGGAATGAATTTGATGGTGCGGATAGAGAGGTTAAATGAAGCCCTTACCTATATAGAAAACCATTTACAAGAAGAGATGGATATGGAAACCTTGGGGCGTATTGCCCATTGCTCTTCTTACCATTTTCAGCGAATGTTTGGATATATGGCAGGGGTCTCCTTGGGGGAATATTTGCGTAGAAGGCGTATGTCTCAAGCAGCGGTGGATTTACAAAAAGGAGAAGAAAAGGTAATTGATATTGCCCTTAAATACGGTTACTCTTCTCCAACAGCTTTTACAAGGGCCTTTCAAGGGGTTCATGGGGTCAGTCCCTCACAGGTAAAAGAAGGGGGCGCAGTAGTAAAATCTTTCCCTCCCATCAGCTTTATGGTACAAATTAAAGGAGGAGAGGCAATGGAATACAAAATTGCGCAAAAAGAAGGGTTTCGCATCATTGGCATCGGAGAAAAAATGGAAAAAGAAGTAGAAAAAAACTTTGAATTGGTGCCTAAAATGTGGGCAAAGGCTGTAAAAGAGGGAATAATACCTGTTCTTGCAGAAAAAATGAATGGAGAACCGTAAGGGATTCTTGGAATTAGTGCCTGTAACAGTGAAGAAGATTGGCGCTATTATATTGGGGTTGCCAGTAAGGAAGAGGTATCCCCTCCACTGGAAGAACATTGGGTACCTCCTTTTACTTGGGCAGTATTTAAAGGGGAAGGGCCTATGCCTAAAGCCATACAAAATTTGGAAGAAAAAATCATTACCCAGTGGCTTCCTTCTTCCGGTTATGAGTACGATAACGGACCGGATATTGAAGTATATTTAACCCCAAACCCTGCCCATGCTCACTTTGAAGTATGGATTCCTGTAGTGGAAAAAAAGAGCAAATAGATAAAAAGAAAAGCTGTATCAAAAAGGTGCAGCTTTTTGATTTGGTGCAAGGGTTTAAAAATGATATAATGAAAAGGAATATTTTGAATAAGATTTTTTAATTAAAATCGGTTTTAAGGAGCACCATGAAAAAGGAAGTAAATAAAGAACAGCCAAAAATAAATTATCAAAAAATATTAGAGGAAGTTCTTTTAAACCATGAAGAAAAAGGGGAAAAACCCAGCTTGTTTTTACATAGCTGCTGTGGTCCTTGTTCCAGCTATGTGCTGGAATATTTAAGCCGCTATTTTGTGATTACCCTTTTTTATTATAACCCCAATATTTTTCCAAAAGAAGAATATGAAAAAAGGCTTGAAACCCAAAGGGAGATTATTGAAAGAATGAACCTGTCTGTTACTTTGATAGAAGGGCCTTACGAGCCCAGCACTTTTTTACAAAAAGTAAAAGGTTTAGAAAAAGAAAAGGAAGGGGGCAAACGCTGTGAAGTTTGCTTTGCCCTGCGCCTTGGTGAAACGGCTCAAAGGGCTAAAGAAGGGGGCTTTGATTATTTTTCGACCACTTTATCGGTAAGTCCCCATA
>CAZEIB010000338.1:250-2169 GCA_964511785.1 uncultured Oscillospiraceae bacterium | reverse complement strand
ATGAGACGTCCTTTATATGGTGTTCTATCTGGTTTCGAGTATACGATAAAGTAACACGCCTGTTGCTACAGAAGCATTTAAAGAATCTATTTTACCAACAACAGGTAAAGAAACCGTTTGATCGCATTTGGATTTTACCAACTGGCTAATTCCTTCACCTTCTGCGCCGATAACTAAGGCGCAAGCACCTCTAAAATCAACCTCACGATAGTTTTTCCCTTGGCTGTCGGCACCGAAGACCCAAATGTTTTTACTTTGAAGCTCTTCAATGGTTCTAACAAGGTTTGTTACCCTAGCTACCTTAATATATTCAACAGCTCCCGCAGAGGCTTTTACAGCGGCAGGAGTTAATCCTACAGAACGTCTTTGAGGTACAATAACTCCATGGGCACCGGAACATTCGGCACTTCTAATAATGGCACCTAAATTATGAGGGTCTGTAATGCCATCTAACAAAACCAAAAAGGGAGCTTCGTTTTTCTCTTCTGCTAGGGCTAAAATTTCTTCTAAAGAAGAGTAGGCAAAAGCTGAACCATAAGCAATTAATCCTTGATGGTGAGGGGCAATGGTATCAAGCCTAATTTTTTCTACTATTTGCACAGGCACTTGTGCATTTTTGGCCAACATAACAATTTCCTTAGCTGACCCGCTTAGCTCTCCTTTTTGCACAAGGAGCTTTTCTAAATCTCTGCCACTTTTTAAAGCTTCTCTAATGGGGTTTCTACCGGCAAGAACAATGCTTTGAATATCTTCGTTGCTATCTTCAGGAGTTTCTTGTTCAAAGGCAGACTTATTAGTAGGCTTTTGGTATTGGAAATCTTGATAGCTTGGTTTTCGAGGGCTTTCTTTTATGGGTTCAGGCCGTTGATCATAGCTTCTTTTTTGAAAATCATTGTTGGTTTTTCTAAAAGGTTTGTTTTGATAGGGTCTTTGTTCCCCATCGGTACTTGGATGGGTTTTCCCTTGAAACCTATTTTGATAGGGTCTTTGTTCCCCATCAGTACTTGGACGGCTTTTTCCTTGAAACTTATTTTGATAAGGCTTTTGTTCCCCGTCTCTTCCTTGGTAAGAAGGCCTCTTGTTTTGAAAATCTTTTCCTTGGGTGCTTTTACTTTTGAAATTTCCTTCTCTTCTTTTGTTGAAACCTTGGTTTCTTTCAGGAGAAGCAGCAAAAACGCTACCTTCTTCTTGATTAGAAGGACCAAAACGCTTTGATCCTTCTGCGGTGGTTCCTTTGGCTCTAGGTTGAATATCTACTTGAGTTTTATGGTAAATGGTACTTTGATAACCCCTTGAAAAAGAGGGTTTTTTATTTTTGTCGTAAGGTCTGCGATTCTCTTGGTTGCCTTCTTTATTATAGGAACCTTGCCCTTGTTTGGGTCTGTTTCCTTTGTTGTTAGGCGTTTTTTGGTAAAGGGCCATAAATATTGATCTCCTTATGAAACTGTTTTCCTACAGTTCCTCTTCGTTTTGAATGGTTGATAATAGTTGATTTCGTTCTTCTCTGATTTGGTTTCTTTTCCCACAAGTTTTTTCTCCCTCAGGACAGGGACCGCGTAAACAACCGGGACCTGCTTGCTGAAAAATAACGGGAGCTACTTGTAAGCAATATTGGTGCATTTGAGTGGCCAAAGCCCTAATTTCCCACTGGGCTCTTGTACACATTCGTAAAGAGAAAAAGTGTAAAAGTTCTCGCACATTCATGGTTACAATCAGTCTTGTTTCACAGGCGCCGGGTAATACAAAACGGGCATCTTCGTTGCTTTGTTCTCCGGTTCCTAACTTGTTTTGCCAAGTTTCGTACCACGATTGTATGGTGGCCATTTGCTGAGTATACACTTTAACAGCATCTTCACCTAATGCTTCAATGTTCGGAGGAATGATGTAATTAAAGCCGTCTTTATAAAAAACATACCGTT
>CAZEIB010000338.1:0-240 GCA_964511785.1 uncultured Oscillospiraceae bacterium | reverse complement strand
GGGTTAATTGCGCCAAGCATACTCGACTGATTCCTTCTACGGCAAAAGTAAAACTGGCGTGTTCCATAACAGATCCATGGCCCATATCCATTAGTCTTTGAATAAAGTCTTTTTGGTCTGTTCGTCCAATTCGCTCTTGTAAGGTGGCAACATTCGCTTTAGAATAGCAAAGTTTTGCGCCTAAAGCCACCAGTTCTTCCATATTTAAAGTATGCCTGATCATTTCTACATGTAAAGTAG
>CAZEIB010000337.1:0-2169 GCA_964511785.1 uncultured Oscillospiraceae bacterium | reverse complement strand
GATATATTGGTTGTGTTAGAGGCTATGAAAATGGAAAATGAAATTTTATCCCCTAGAGATGGGATTGTTTCCCAAGTATTAGTTACTAAGGGAGCAACTGTTTCAACAGATGATCCTATGATTTTACTTAAGTAAGAAAGGAGTTTTGCTTCATGTTTATTACTACCTTACAAGAAATTTGGGCAAGCTCCGGTTTTGCTGCATTAGGCTGGCGAGAGCTTATAATGATTGTAGTAGCAGGAATATTAATTTATTTAGCTATTGGCAGAAAATTTGAACCTCTTCTTCTTTTGCCCATTGCCTTTGGAATGTTGCTTGTTAATTTACCTTTAGGAGGATTGTTAGATAAGCCAACTGCCGACAGTGCGGGAGGGTTATTCTATTATTTTTATCAAGGAATAGATAAAGCCGTCTTTCCTTCAATTATCTTTTTGGGAGTTGGAGCCATGACGGACTTCGGTCCACTTTTATCTAGACCCAGTAGTTTAATATTAGGAGCTGCTGCCCAATTTGGCATTGTTATTGTCTTTGTTTTAGCTGTTGCATTGGGCTTTAATCCTGAAGCTGCTGCTTCAATTGCCATTATTGCCGGGGCTGATGGACCAACAGCAATATATACCACTTCAAAGCTTGCAAGCGATTTATTACCGCCAATCGCTATAGCTGCCTACTCCTATATGGCGCTCATACCTTTAATTCAGCCCCCTATTATGCGAGCTTTAACCACAAAAAAAGAGCGTGAAACGAAAATGGAACAATTACGCACAGTATCAAAACTAGAAAAAATTTGTTTCCCTATTGTAGTTACAGTACTCTGTATTTTAATTCTTCCTTCTACTGCGCCCCTAATTGGCATGCTAATGCTTGGAAACTTGTTTAAAGAAAGTGGCGTTGTAGAGCGTTTATCTGATACTGCACAAAATACTTTAATGAACATTGTAACCATCTTTCTAGGTCTTTCTGTTGGATCTAAAGCCATTGGTGGGGAATTTTTACAAATTCAAACCTTAATGATTATTGGACTTGGTTTATTCGGATTTGTTTTTAGTACAATTGGTGGGGTTCTTTTAGGTAAATTAATGTTTTGGATAACCAAAGGAAAAATCAATCCTTTAATTGGCTCTGCTGGAGTATCTGCTGTTCCTATGGCGGCCAGAGTATCTCAAGTTGAAGGGCAAAAAGCCAACCCTTCTAACTTTTTGTTAATGCATGCTATGGGTCCTAATGTAGCTGGAGTCATTGGTAGTGCAGTTGCTGCAGGTATATTTTTAACTTGGTTTGTAAAATAAACAGTAGTGAGTATATTTGATGTATCGGTAGCAAACAAAGCCCTTATAGAGGAGAATTTCTCTGTAAGGGCTTTACACTTTATTTGCCAAAAAAGAGAATATTTTTATTACTAAAATCAAAACAAGTCATAAACATATTGCTTTATTTCTCTTTCAATTTTTATACTACACTAATTATCTAGTAATTTATTGACAAATGGGGAAATAGGCGTATAATATTTTTTTGTAAGAATGTTCTATGCACCATTAGCTCAGCTGGCAGAGCACCTGACTCTTAATCAGGGCGTCCAGGGTTCGAATCCCTGATGGTGTACCAAATCAATTTTTCAAACTCAAAGTTTTACTAGAGGATGAAAGAAGATAAAGACTTGTTATTCTATGCGGTAGTTGCATAAAATAACAAGTCTTTTAATAATCTATAGTTTTATACCAAAACAATTATAATGATGACAATCCTAAATAACGCTGAATTTTTCGATAAGCAATAAGTTCATCTGGTAGAGAAGGGGAATAGTCGATAAAAGAATATTTGGTTGCAAGATTTTTTAAATAGCGACGAATATAAGTATGTTCTGTAGTATAGGTAAGAAATTGAATGGTAGGAATTTCCTGAATAGATTTAGGATCGGCGATTTGTGTTACTAAAATTTGGTAACCAATTATATCAAGTCCACGTATAGATAAAGAAAAGAGGCCTAGAGATTGATTAAAATACTTGATCTCTTTTGAAATTTTCTCTTTATCACTAGAAGAAACGTAAGGCTTGGCATAAGTGCTAAATTCAAAATCTTGTATTAGTAAAAACATATTATCACCTTCATATAAGGTGAATTGTCAAGTCAAGTGCACCATCTGTAGAAATACTTGAATAGGTGATTTC
>CAZEIB010000336.1:0-2176 GCA_964511785.1 uncultured Oscillospiraceae bacterium | reverse complement strand
CTTTTTCAAACAATATCGTAGTGAAAAAATTAATATGGAAACATTACTAGCAGTGGCAGAAACAGGAGGATTAAGTTTTGATTTTTTTCCCGGTGGTACTGTTAAGGCGATAGGGCAAGCCGAAAATCAAGTTGCCTTTGTATACAAAATACCCTTAAGTGCACCAAACATAGTACAAACTTATAGTTTTGGATATTTGTTTTTCTCTCAGGAAAGTTTTCAGAACTTATTGTCGCCTTTAGATATGAAGGAATATGAATATATAGAATTGCTGGATAAAAACGAAAAAAAACTATACAACCACGGCGAGTTAAAAACAGATGGTAAGAAAGCCAACTTTATTCAGATAAAAAATGAAGATGAAACATTAACTATTCAAGCAATACTTAGCGAAGAGTTTTTTGTTTTGGCCCTTCAAAAAGTAAAAAACTTTATTAACATTGGTATTATAGTAGTAATTATTGCAGGAGTAATAGCAGCTTTTTTCGCTGCTTGGCGCCAATCGTTACCATTAAGAAAACTAGTTGCAGAGTTTTCAGTTGAAGGGCTTACCGAAGAAGTGGGAAAACAAAATGAATACCATTGGCTAGAAAACAGCTTGTTTCAAATGAACAAAGCAAATGAGAATGCATTGATACAATTAGGCCAGTACCAACAGCAATCGCAAAACAACTTAATAGAAAAACTTTTAATGGGTACTGTAACAGGGCAAGAGCAAAGAAAAAAGGCAGAGGAGTTTATTAGAACTTTATCCAGCCCCTTTGTTGTAGGCTATGGGAAATTTATTTTTCCCTTTGATTTGGGCTCTGCAACAGCTCAAGATGCAAGAAGCTTAATTGTTTCTGAAAACATAAAAAAAATTCTTCCTAAAAATAGCCATTTTTACTTTTTAGAAGAAGAAACGTTTGCCCTTCTTTTATCCTATGAAGGAAGTTTAGACAAAACTGTGGCCGAGCTTGAAGAAGCATTAAATATATTTGATCAGGAGCAAAACCATAAAGTACAATTGGTTTTAAGTACACCTTTAAATAATATAGAAGAAATTTCCTGGGCATATGAAAAAATTAAAAGTTTTTATGTTTTTACTTCAGGCCTTGGGTATATTTATTTTTTACCAAAAGATAAGGAGAAAGAAGAACAACGATATACTTTGCGTGACTTACAAAAACTTTATGATTATATTTGTGCAGGAGAAAGTGAAGAAGGGAAAAGGCAGTTAGAACAGTTAATATATAGCCCTTATGAGCCGGGAACTACTTTAAAACAACGTTTTCATATGATAAGAGGGATTATTCTTCTATGTGCTTCCACGATGGAGGTGGATAACCAAATGGCAAGAGATTTATCTTACCATTCTTGTGACGATAGTTTATCTATTGTAAATAAAATGAATAACGCCATAGATTATTTGATTAAACAAATTAATGAGAAAAACCTAACAAAGCAAGACAGGCGAATGAAAGAAATTTTATTGTATATGAATGATAATTTTAAAGAAAAAGAATGTTCTCCTACAACTATTGCTCAGGCTTTTTCTTTATCAGAAAAGCATTTATATACACTGGTTAAAGAAAGCACAAATACCACCCCTGCAGCTTATTTGCTAGAACTACGCTTAAACTACGCAGCAAAGTTGCTAATAGAAACCCAGCAAACAGTTCAAGAAGTAAGTCAACAAGCAGGTTTTTATAACTTCAATACTTTTTACAAGGCTTTTAAAAGAGACTTTGGGCTAACCCCTACAAAGTACCGAGAACGAGAGGAAATAAAAGACAAAGGATGTTGATTTTATCAACATCCTTTGTCTTTTTTGCTTTTTTATTACTTAAGCATTTCTTCGTATTCGGCTAATATTCGTTAACAATGGTTTCGATATCGGTTGAGTAAGAGTTCCAGGCGGCATTAGATTTTGGTGCATAGAAGTCTCTTTCTCTGTAAATAGGGGTATTAGATAGGAAGACTTCGTTATTGGCAACGTCATCTGGAGTTAAAATAATAGAGGCATCTTCAATGGTTTGTACTTGAGTGGCATAGAATTGTCCGATACCATAGGCCCGTTGACTATTAAAATCCCATTCTTCGCCCATAATTAAAGTGCCGTTTTCATCTATAGTGTAATGAAGTCCTTCTTCTCCATAGCGACCTAAAACATATTCATCTAAATAAGTCATGGATT
>CAZEIB010000335.1:0-2181 GCA_964511785.1 uncultured Oscillospiraceae bacterium | reverse complement strand
AATTTTCTTATCACACTTCTTTTTCTTCATGTTTTTACATGCGTAATAGTGATATGTTTTACCAGATTTACCAGTACCACCATATCCTGTCATCAATTCATTGCAGTGTCCGCAAAACAACTTGGTTGTAAGGAGATATTCTTTTTTCCCTCGTGTCCTTGCAGGTGCTTTTTTGTTGCGATCAAGCATATGTTGAACCCGATCAAAGAGCTCATTATCAATAATACGGGGAATTCCATCTGAGATTTCAATATCTTTATATAGATATGTACCGATGTAACGCTTGTTACGAAGTAGGCGATGTAAGCTGTTTTTATTGAAAGAATTACCTAAAGAAGTTTTTACTTGTTTATCGTTCAGATGCTTGTTAATTTCAGTTACAGTTTTTCCACTGGCATATAATTCAAATATTTCACAGACAATGGCTGCACCGGCAGAATCAACTTGAAAACGACGTTGACTATCCACAATAAATCCAAGACCGGGATTACTGCCGTTACTTAAACACTTTTCGGCATTAAGGTTCATGCCACGACGAATCTTTTGGGAAAGCTCAGCTGAGTAATACTCGGCCATACTTTCCAAAACACCTTCTACCAATATTCCAGAAGCATCATCACTGATGTTTTCTCGTGCAGAAAGAACCCGAACACCATTCTTTTTTAGTTTAGCTTTATTGATAGCACTATCATATCGATTACGTGCAAAACGATCGAGCTGATAAACAAGTACTGCTTCAAAAATTTGCTTATCACTATCAGAAATCATCTGTTGAAACTGGGCACGAGTATCAGAGGTACCGCTTTGCGCTCTATCAATGTATTCACCAATGATAGAATAACCATTGTTTCGAGCATATTCATAACAAGTTTGAAGTTGTCCCTCGATGGATTGCTCCGTTTGGGAGTGACTGGAATAGCGAGCATAAATAACAATATTCATTTTTCCGTCTCCTCTAACATTTGAATCAATGTCTCTTTTAATCTATCATTCATGGGTGAATTAGGATCAAAACACATCTCTATAAAGCGACGCATTTCTTTATTCTCCTCAATGATTTTTGGCTTGTATTCGTATAAAGTTCCCTGTGGGTTATCTGTGCGCCCGAAGATGTAATCTAGGGACACGTCAAAATGATCTGCATACCACATTAGTGTTTTAAGTGGAGGGGAGCCTGTACCGCTTTCATAACGGTTGATGCTTACTTGAGAAGTACCAATTAAAGTGGCAATTTTTTGCTGAGATAGCTTTAAGCTTTCGCGTAGAAATCTTAACCGTATTCCAATAATTTTCATATAGTGCCCTCCTATCAATCAGCTACTATTATATACAAAAAATGAATAGATAGCAATATGAATATAAGATAAATTGAAAAATTGATTCAATTGTTTTTTTGGAACAAATTGAAATAGAACAGTCAATTTATTCTTAGTATAATGAGAGGAAATTTTCGATTATATTGTTGTGTTAAGGAGAATAAAAAAGATTCATATCTTTAAATTTCTAACAAAATTTGTATCTGTTTCTTCAAAAACAAAAGGCGAAAAAACTTCTGAAAAAGTACGTAGATTTTCTTTTTTATTAATATGGGTACGCGCATAGAACAAGAAGGTTTCTTAAAGAAATAGTAATGTTTCAAATCGCTCGATTTTTTAAATTACATAAGCCTAAAATTGGATTTGCTTGGGAAGTTTACCTCTTTAATTTTTATTTTCTCCAAAAACATTTTTCAAAACAAACACAGAAAACAATATAAAAAAGTGTCTCGAAGAGACGCGTAGCTGTATGAATATTTTCATAGAAATGTTGGGGTTTGGGGATAGCATCACCAACAAGCAAAATGATTGTGGGTATCCACATGCCCTGCTTGCCAGTATTATCGGAACGTTCTGATTGTATCGGTTATCTGAACAACATTATAATTGGAATGAGCTATAAGAGGTGTTGATATACCATTAAAATAGTGAATAATGTTCCGATTATATTTTTTGTCGGGGTAAGAGATAATAGTATTGTTGACTGCTTATAGTCAAACATTATTATTAAAGGAGAATCTCTTAGAGAACTAAAATGATACCTTAAATCAGAATGTGTTAGTTTTATAATTAGACTAAAAAAGTACGATATGCGTCGATCACTGAGATCTCAGAGCGTCCCAATGAAGTAGAAAGCAGAGAAAGT
>CAZEIB010000334.1:0-2185 GCA_964511785.1 uncultured Oscillospiraceae bacterium | reverse complement strand
GATTAATATATTTATAAGCAAACTATATTGCTATCTAATCTTACTTAACCTCTTCGAAGATAACCCCCACTGATTATCAGCATATTGCATAATTATGGTACAAATATGATGCAAATACTACTACCCATTTAACAATTTGATGAAGTTAATAACACGTAGTATAAAACGATTAATATCCATCCTTTGTTGAATATGTTGTTTAGAATTTAATTAAACATCCGTGCAATATTTCCACTCTAATGCACTTAGACTCGTTTTATATAAATTCTATTAAATAGTTATCTACATAACTAACAACTTCTAGCAAATAAATTTTATATTCTCTAATTGTTGTTTCTGTAACTTGAGGGTTCACATCTTCATGAATAATCACATGTCTTCGATAAAGTATTTCGTTTAATTTGTCTTTATCAAAGGGGGCTGACATGAAAATATCCTCACCGTTTATTTGTTTAAATAGCTTTGTTAATTCTTTGTTCCCAGTTTTCCCCATCGGAAATTTTGTTTCGAACTTTAGCTCATTTCCTACTAAGTTTGTATCTGAACAAAAGCCTAGAGTATTCATGGAAATTTCTCGCACTTGTTCTAGCTTTGCTGTTGAAAAGCTAGAAGGGTTAGTTAGAGATTCATGAATTACCTTCTCCTTGGTATAAAGTCGTATAGAGTTTAAACGAAGATGTAAAGGAATCTGCTCATATCTTTTATTACTATTCTTTAGCTCATAATGAAATTCTTCTAAAATACTCTCTACAAATACTTGAAACTTGGTCACAATATGAACCACTGATAGTTTAAGAAATAATACTCTGTTCGATTCATTTCCTGAGTCCATCTCTTGCCCTGCAAAACTCAAAAGTATATTAACTTCATCTAGAGAGCTATCAAAATCATTGCTAGCATCAAAATTATATGACATCTTTCAACTCTTTAATCCATTTATTTATTCTATAATTAAGAATGTCTTTATCCGAAGTACGCAAAGAAATAGACGACTTAAATTCCTCATCACTCTCTAAAAGCGTTTTTAGGAGTTCTTTAATTTCCCCCCTCTTATCTTTTAGAGTTTCTAAATCTTCTAAAGCAAAGCTTATAAGAATAGAATCTGCCAATGACTTATTAGCTTTTCCTTTACTGGTAGATAAGTCTCTAAATGAGTCATCTATACCAAACACTTCTACAACTTTTTGTATTGTTTCGTTAAAAGTTTTTTTCCATGAAATAAGCGTTTCAGATCCTATACTTTTATTTTGAGCCATAAATTCATTTAAAAATGTAACCATTCGCCCCTTGTAGCCTTGTATATAATAATTTCCTGTTTCATTATCTTGTTTTAAATTATTAAATAAAGCAAAGAATCTAATAACAAATTCAACATCTAAAAATCTTGCATGTGGTTTTTTTAGATTTAAAATTTCTAATAAGGCTTTATTTTCTTGTACAATTTCTTTTGCAATATCATTAAAGTTACCACGATATAAACAGTTTCTTAATTCTTGGTAGTTTAGTGTTACCGCCCCTTTATTTAAGCGCATAAAAATATCATACTTTATATCTGGATGGCTATCCTTACGAATAACATTTGCTCTTAACTGTCCATTTTGCAAAAGACTTTTTGCCTTAGGTGGCAAATCTTTATATTTCAAATGCTTTAAGTCTGATATTATCTCCATCTTTTTCAAACTAAATTCATTATCAAAGTATCTCTTTAATGAGTTTAGCCTCTGTAAGCCGTCAACAACTAACCATTTACCATCTTCTTCTTCAGCTAGGTATATTGGAGGAATGGGCACATTCATAATAATAGATTCAATTAGCTGCGAAGCTTTATCATCTTTCCATACGTATTGGCGTTGAAATGGCACCTCAAGAATAATCTTTCCAGAGTTTATCATCGAAACAATGAATTCAATAGAGTAATCATAGGATGACGTACTTAAGTGTCGCTCATCTTTTGGAATATCTCCTAATTCTAATTCTTCATCTCTTCCAGTACTTTCAAATAATCCTTTAGTCATAATATATTGTTTTAAAATTGAGTCACGATATTTATTAAATCAGACAAAATATTTCTTTATTATAAATTCATACATAGTAATCTTGAACTTTATTACATAATATCCGGAGTTAGTATCACAAACTACTTAACCACCTATTCCCATCTTTTATAGGAGCTGCAACAATTACC
>CAZEIB010000333.1:452-2189 GCA_964511785.1 uncultured Oscillospiraceae bacterium | reverse complement strand
AACTTATAAGAGAAAAGAAGAAAATCGGAGGGAAAGAAATGAAAAAAACAGTGGCGAAAGTAAGGATGAAAACAATGGTAGCATTGGTGTTGGTATGTTTCATGGTGCTACCTATAGCCGGAAATATGGCTATTAGTGTATTGGCCAATAGTGTTAATAACCTTGAAATTCATTCTTCTGCAAAGGAAGGGGAAGAACCATCCATAAGCGACCATACTCCTTTAGATACAAATAATCATCAAGAAGAAGGACAAGCAGAAGAACAAGAAGACGAAGGAGAGCTAGGTAAAGGACAACAAGAAGAGCCTGAGAAAAACTTGGGAAAAGAAGAGCCTGGTGAAGGTGGTTTTGTTCAAAAGGATGAAGAACCCTCTGGAGAGAATAAGGAAGATGACCAGAAAGAAAAGGTAGGGGACCAGGAAGAAGGGGCGGAAACAGAAGAAACAGAAGAAAATACTCAAGAAGATGATGGGGAAGAGGAAGCCCAAGGAATAGAGAACCCTTTGATTGAATTAACCGATGGCCAGACAGAGGCGATTGCTGCCCAAGAGATAGTTCCAGACCCTGTGTTAAGAGAAGTGATTGCTGAAAGTGTTGGAGCAGAACCCGATGAGCTAACAGAAGAACTGGTAGAGCAGTTTCAAGGCTTTAGGGTTAGTAGCAACGATTTACGTCTTTTGCAAGTGAATGATTTTACAGGATTAGAAAGGGCAACGCTTAATTTTTTGTCTTTTTCTGGTGTTAGTAAGGAGCAAATGATTCAAGGGGTTGAAAAGCTAAAAACAGGTGGAGAAAAAACCAAAGTTCCTCAAATTTTGTTAGAGGGAATAAGGCTGGTCAATGGTCTTGATTTAACTATTTTTAACGGGATACTGCAAGGGAGTAAATCCGTATATATTGATGGGTGTATATTTTCAAAACAATACACCTTAACCCAAGAAAATTATGAGACAGTTACCATTAAAACAGAGGACTTTAATTTAACCCATTTAAATGGACAAAAAATTACGTTAAAAAATTTCCCCATGTCCGCAGTAGATGCTATTATCCCCTGGGGAGATATTGTACTTTTAAAGGGTGATGAAACAAAAGGAAATTATACTTTTGAAGAAGGTTCTCAATATGTTGGGGGAGATGGGAATTCTCCCTCTGACCAATATGTTTTTAACCTTGATGGGAGCCAAGGAACTTCTTATGATGACCTTAGGGGGCAAACCTTCACCGTAGATGACCCGGCTTTGGTACTGGGAACAGGGGCCTCTATTAGTACAGGAGATGCTTTAGTGGTGTTTTCAGATAGTTATTTCTATCCAGTTATTCACTACAAACAATTAGATGGAACAGTGATAGTAAAATACGAAGATAAACTAGGAAACACCTTGGCAGACGAAGAAACCTTTGATGGCTTAGTAGGAGAAGCTTACACCACCCAAGAAAAAACCCTTTCAGGCTATCGCTTAACCCAAAGGCCAGCAAATGCCACAGGCGTTTTTACAGAAGCCCCAATTACCGTAACCTATGTTTACGAAAAAACCCCCGGTGAAGTAAGGGTGCACCATGTAGATGGTGAAGGAAATGCCTTGGCAGAGGAAGAAAAGCTGGAAGGCTTTGTGAATGAAAGCTACACCACCCAAGAAAAAACCCTTTCAGGGTATCGCTTAGCTCAAAGGCCAGCAAATGCTACAGGCGTTTTTACAGAAGCCCCAATTACCGTAACCTATGTTTACGAAAAAACCC
>CAZEIB010000333.1:0-352 GCA_964511785.1 uncultured Oscillospiraceae bacterium | reverse complement strand
CCACCCAAGAAAAAACCCTTTCAGGGTATCGCTTAGCTCAAAGGCCAGCAAATGCCACAGGAGTTTTTACAGAAACTCCAATTATCATAACCTATGTTTATGAAAAAATTCCTTCTACGGTAAGGGTTCAATATGTAGATAAAAGTGGAAATAAGTTATTAGAAGATCAATTGTTAAGAGGATATGTAAACCAACCTTATTATACTGTGGCTAGTTTGATTAGCGGCTATCAATTAGCCTCATCCCCAAGCAATGGAAGGGGTATTTTTACCCAAAAAGAAGAAGTGGTAGTTTATATATATGGTAGATTGTAAACTGAAGTGCACCAAAAAGAAATAGCCCAAGAGAATTT
>CAZEIB010000332.1:0-2202 GCA_964511785.1 uncultured Oscillospiraceae bacterium | reverse complement strand
CATGGCGCAAGACAGCATCAACCTGCAGATGGATATATGAATATAGGCTCCTCAGCATGGATTAGTGCTATGAGTGAGAAACCTATACTAGATGAACAAATGAGAATTTTTAATTATTATGACTTGGACAGTGAAGTATATAATGTTTGTGGCACCTTGCAATCTGCTACAGCAGCCTTTGACTGGGGAATGGAAAATTTGCTGGGTATAAATAAAAAAGAAGAAAACTTTTCCTACGATCAAATTGAAGAAATGGCAAAAAAATCTCCTTTGGGAGGGAAGGGATTGTTTTTTCTTCCAACGGTGATGGGGGAGCGAACCCCTTGGTGGACAGCAGAAATTTCAGGAACACTTATTGGTGCTACACTTGCCCATAATAGAGATGATCTTGCAAGAGCTCTTTATGAAGGGGTTATGCAAGGGCTTCATGTTTGTAAACAAATTTTTGATGAAAATCAATTAATCATTAAAAAGCTGGTTGCTATTGGTGGAGGGGCAAAAAGTGCTTTGTGGGGGCAGATGGCTTCATCTATGATGGGGGTACCTGTAAGGATTCATGGAAATGCTCACCATGCAACAAGTTTAGGTGCTGCCTTTGCTGCCGGTGTAGGAATTGGCCTTTATAAAGATTTTAACGATGCTGCCCAATACATTCAAACGGATAGAACCTATCATCCGATTCAATCTGAACAGATATTTTTTCAAAAACAGTATGAAATATATATAAACTTATATCCTAACATGGAAAAGGCCTATGAAAAAATCTATCGATTTCAGCAAAAATATCTTTAGAAGGATGGAAACTTTTAATTTAAAAGCAGAAAAATATATAAATAAAAAAATTTTTATTAAGGATACAAAGACTGAATCGTTTCTAGGATTGCATTATTTTATCTTCAATTAGGTTAACAAGAGCATCAATATCATTAATATCAACGATAGTCGCATTCAACGTTAAAGGAAGATCTGTAGCCAGGGCTAATAGTTTTTCAGGTGAAGTAACAGGGTGACTGGAATTTCCTTTGCGAACCACCTCAATTCGCGGAAAATCTAAATCTTTGGCTCCTTCTAAAAAAATGATATCAGCTTCCTGAAGTTGATCAATTAGCCAAGGTAAATCAATATGATCACTTCTAACCATTTGAACTTTTTCCTTATCAAATATAAAAGAAGCGAAAGCACCGGCCTGTTTATGCTTATAACTATCAGTATTTGGTGTATCAGCAACAAAATGGTGGGCATCATGTTTAATGGAAGCCACGTGATAACCTTTTTTTGAAAAAGCAGAAATTAGTTGAACCATTAAAGTGGTTTTGCCAGAATTTTTTACACCGGATATAGCAATAATTTTGGGGGGGTTTTTCATAGAGAATACCTCGCTATTTTATTTTACAGGAGAAAGGGGCAGATGGTTAAAGTATCTCATGGCTCTTTCTAAAGACTGATTCCAAAAAGTCCAAGTATGGCCCCCTTGCCACTGCTCAAAAAGCAGAGGAAAAGAAAGGCTGGTTAAATAATCTTTCATTTTAAGGTTGTTATGATATAAAAAATCTTCGGTGCCACAAGAGATATAAACACTTGGCATGTGGCCGGTGGAAAAACAGGCTTTAGCTAAGTGTTCTAAATCATTTTCAGAGGAAAAATTTAGGCTTTCCCCTAAAATTCCTTTAAGTTCCTCACCGGGATACAATTCATTCGTGGTTTCATCATCTAATTCAAAAGCATAAAACCCGGAAGAAAAACACATAACCCCTTTATAATTTTGCGGATAAGTAAGGGCACACTTTAAAGCCCCAAAACCTCCCATAGAAAGGCCACCAGCATAAAGGTGGTCATTGTCCATAGGGATACGAAACAATTGACTAATCACCTCAGGGAGCTCTTGAGAAATATAAGTAAAATAAGGAAGGCCATATGCCATATCAGAATAAAAGCTTCGTTGTACTTCAGGGATAATTAAATTATAACCATAGGTATTTGCAAAGCTTTCACAACTGGACATTCGCGACCAAGCAGAAGCATTTTGTTTAAGACCATGTAGTAAAATAAGGGTTTTGGTATAGGGGCTGTTTTTTCCCTGGGAATCGAAAGAATCATAAGGAATTACAATATTTACTGCAGTATCCATTGCTAATACCTTTGAGCGGATATTACCTTGGAAAAATGCCATTCAAACACCTCTTTATTTGTTTTATTTGAAAA
>CAZEIB010000331.1:0-2214 GCA_964511785.1 uncultured Oscillospiraceae bacterium | reverse complement strand
GCTAAAGCAAACAAGGAAGAAATCATTCCTCTTTGGCAGCCTATCTATCAGGATGCACAGATTGATATTTTGACTTTTGAATCTGAAGAGGGACGTCGCGTATTTAGGCACACTGCCTCCCACGTATTAGCCCATGCAGTAAAAAAACTATATCCCAATGCTAAATTAGCCATTGGCCCTGCTATTGAAGATGGATTCTATTATGATTTTGACGTAGAAGAGCCTTTCTCCCCTGAAGATTTAAAACAAATTGAAAAAGAAATGATTAAAATCATTAAAAAGAATGATCGAATGGAGCAATTTACCCTTCCACGTAATGAAGCCCTTGCCCTTATGAAGAAACAAGAAGAGCCTTATAAAGTAGAGCTTATCAATGATTTACCAGAGGATGCTGTTATTTCCTTTTATAAGCAGGGAGATTTTGTAGATTTATGTGCAGGTCCTCATATACCTTCTACCGGCAAAATTAAAGGCATTAAACTTTTACAGGTAGCCGGTGCCTACTGGCGTGGTAATGAAAAAAATAAAATGTTGCAACGAATTTACGGCACTGCCTTTGATAGTAAAGAGGCTTTAAAAGATTATTTAGCTAAAATGGAAGAAGCCCGAAAACGGGATCATAATAAATTAGGCAGAGAGTTAGAATATTTTACCACTGTTGATTATATTGGACAGGGATTGCCTATTTTTCTACCAAAAGGAGCAAAAGTTCTTCAACTGTTAGAACGGTTTGTAGAGGATGAAGAAGAAAAGAGAGGTTATTTGCTAACCAAAACCCCTTTAATGGCCAAAAAAGACTTATATAAAATTTCTGGTCATTGGGATCATTACCGTGATGGTATGTTTATTATTGGAGATCCTGAAGACGAGGAAAGTGATGTTTTCGCTCTACGTCCCATGACCTGTCCCTTTCAATTCCAAACTTTTTTAAACCGCACACGCTCTTATCGAGATTTGCCTATGCGTCTTAACGAAACCAGTACCTTGTTTCGCAACGAATCTTCCGGAGAAATGCACGGTCTTATTCGTTTACGCCAGTTCACCATTTCCGAAGCCCATTTAGCCTGTACCCCTGACCAAGTAGAAGAAGAATTTGCAGGTTGTGTGGATTTAGCAAAATATATGTTAGATGTATTAGGTTTAGGAGAAGATGTTACTTATCGCTTTAGTAAATGGGATCCTAATAATCGAGAAAAATATATTGGGGATGCAGAAGGTTGGGAAAACACCCAAAACTTCATGCGTAACATTCTTGATCATATGAAAATTGACTATACAGAAGCTGAAGGAGAAGCAGCCTTTTATGGACCTAAGCTAGATATTCAAACCAAAAATGTTTATGGTAAAGAAGATACCCTTATTACAATCCAAGTAGACTTTCAGCTGGCAGAACGGTTTGGTATGCAATATACTGATAAAGACGGAGAAAAAAAATACCCCATTATTATTCATAGAACTTCTATTGGCTGTTATGAGCGCACGCTAGGGCTTATGATTGAAAAATATGCAGGTGCCATGCCACTATGGCTAAGCCCGACACAAGTGAATGTGCTAACTATTACCGATAGGTCTAATGAATGGGCCGAGGAAGTAGCTAAACAGTTAAGTCATGTAGGAATTCGTGTTCATATTGATAAGCGAAATGAAAAAGTTGGCTATAAAATTCGTGAAGCCCAAGGCCAAAAAATCCCCTATATGATTGTTTTAGGAGATAAGGAAGTTGAAGAGAAAAAAGTTACTATTCGCAATCGAAAAGGAGAACAGGAAGAACTTATTGACTTAAATATTTTTATTTCTCAATTATTACAAGATATTGCTACAAAAAAACTCGACATATAAATATCTCTTATAAATAACCATCCCCCGGCTATGCCGGGGGATGGTTATTTATAAGCCTTTATTTCTTTTTTCCTATCGGAAGGTAAAACCAAAATATACTTCCCTTCCCTATTTCACTTTCTACTCCGTAGTCAACTTTATGTAAATCTAAAATAGATTTAACAATAGATAGCCCTAATCCTGTTCCTATAGCCGCCCTTTTATGAAAAGAGGCACGATAGTATCGATCCCAAATTCCATCCAAATCTTCTTTTGCAATGCCTTCACCAAAATCAACAACAGATATCTTTATGTTTTCCTTATCAATTTTTTCCTGTTTAATTAAAACTTTTTTACTGTCACCAGTGTAAGAAATAGCATTATTAATTAAGTTGT
>CAZEIB010000330.1:0-2216 GCA_964511785.1 uncultured Oscillospiraceae bacterium | reverse complement strand
CCACCAAAAGTCATAGTAACTACTAAAATAAGTAGATTAAAGATCAGACACGAGAAAAGTTAATCATAAGAAAAACAAGAGCGAATACAACACACAGGAATTAAAGAAGAATACACAACAAGAACTAAACCAGAAGTAATCGAGGAAGAAAACAAAGAAATCAAAGGAGAGGAAGTACTATGAAAAAAGTAGCTTGTTTTTTTGCAGATGGAACAGAGGAACTGGAATTACTGGCTGTTGTTGATGTTCTTAGAAGAGGTGGGGTAAAGGCTGATCTAATCTCTATTTCAGGAGAAATGCCGACATCAGCCCATGGTGTTGTCATTAAAGAGGATCTTCTGATAGAAGATGCCCAAATGGACCAATACGATGTGATTTATATTCCAGGTGGTAGTGGTGGAGCAGAGAGCTTATCGAAGCATCCGGGTGTTTTAGAGGCGATTCGTAATTTTCACAAGCAGTCAAAGTTAGTGGCTGCCATTTGCGCTGGTCCGATTGTGCTTGAAAAAGCTGGTATTTTGAAGGAGCATACAGGAACCTCCTATCCCGGCTTTGAGCAAGATTTAAGTTTTAAGCTTTATAAGGAGGATTTAGTGGTGGTCTCTGATCAAGTGGTGACTTCAAGGGGACCTGCTACAGCATTATTATTGGGATTTGAACTTCTTCGTCAATTGGATTTGACAGAGAAAGCCGATGAAATCTGGGATGGTATGCTCATGGATGAGTTGAAAGGTTCTTTAGCTGAATAGTACTAAAAAGACCCCCTCGGGGTCTTTTTAGTATATTAATAAAGACAAGAGGTCCGGTTCGAGGGATAAAACTTGAAAAAGTTGGGGAACCGCCTAAAAAGCAGAGCATTAGGAATGAATTATTAAGAATATTCGTCAAAAATAGAGATAAACAAAAAAAAGACCCGTTGCTAATTCAAATTTGTTGAAAATAAGACTCTTTTAATTTAATTTTAAGAAATTATTCATACCTATGGAACATTCATGAGCTATAATGGTATGAAAGCGATTACTGTATTTTTTTTGAAAGGAAGATGACAATGAATAGAAAAGGGGAAAATGCATTCAACTTGGATGAGGAAAAAACCAAATACGAGATTGGAATGGAAGTGTACCTAAAAGACAAAGCCGGCGAAATCATTTTTATGAATGATCATTACATTACGATCAAGTATGATGATGGAATAAAAGAATCTTTTATTTGGCATGAGTTGTTTGCCAAATATGAGCATCTCTTATTAACGCCAGAAGAACAAGCAGAAGCTGAAGCGGAAGAAGAAAGAATAGCTGCTGCTGAAAAAGCAGAAAAAGAGCGAGAAAAGAAATTGCGAGAAGAAGAAAAGGCAGCTGAAAAAAAGGCAGCTGAAAAAGAATCAAACAAGGAATAAACATTATTTGATTCGGTGAAATAATTTTTTTGAAGGGTTTTAATGAATGCTTTAAAGTAATCAGTACCCATTGGATGACCTCAAATGAGAGGGCAAACCTAGTGGGTGACTTCATTTTTTTGACATCCTATAAAAAGCCGAACACATCTAAAAAAGATATGTTCGGCTATTTTATAGGATGTTTCTTTATTCATTAAATATAAATTTATGGAGTCTGTTGATGGTGTCTTCTTTGTTCCACTTCAGATAATAAATTCCCTTAATGATAACACCTTTTGAAGTTTCATCCTCAGGGTAGGAATCTTGGATTACGTCGTAGTTACCACGGCCGGCTGTAAATCCTAACCCGAGAATCTCAGGTGAGCTCAGGGAAGTTTTAACAAGAGGGGTTAGCTCATCGGCTGTTTTAACCATTTCAATAGGATTTTGTTGCATTATTTTTTCAGCCATAGCGGTTAAAACTTTTCGATGGCGTAAGGTTCTTGTAAAGTCTCCACCCGCTGTACTTCGGATTCTGGCATAAGTTAAGGTTTGAGCGCCATCTAAATGATGCGTACCACCTTTATCAACTCCAACGATTTTAGCTTCTTCATCAGATAGCTTAAGGTCTAATCCACCGATGCGATCAACTATCTTTGTGATGGAATCGAAATTAACGGTCACGTAATTCGTCAGGTTCATATCAAAGTTTGAGTTGATAGTATGCAAGGCCAGTGAAGGACCTCCAAAAGCATAAGCGTGGTTCAATTTATCCATTCCCCGCCCTGGAATATAAACATAAGAATCTCGGATAAGGGAGGTGAGCTTGATTTTTTTAGTG
>CAZEIB010000329.1:0-2217 GCA_964511785.1 uncultured Oscillospiraceae bacterium | reverse complement strand
ATCAGCGTTTTTGCAGCCTTACTGGGCACAGTTGTGAATATATTATTAGGTGCCAGTAAAGCCCTTGCAGGTGTTTTGATAGGATCGGTAGCCTTGGTGGCCGATGGGGTGAACAACTTTTCCGATAGTATTAGCGCCTTAATTGTTCTGGTGTCCAGTAAAATTGCCCAAAAGCCCAGGGATAAAGAGCACCCCTTCGGCCATGGCCGTTTAGAATATTTAGGGGGCTTTGCCATTGGCTTTTTTATATTGCTTTTGGCTTGGGAAATTTTAAAAAGCAGTATTGAACAAATTATTAGCCCCAAGGCTGTAAGCTTTTCTTGGCTATCGGTAGGGGTATTGGGGGTTAGTATACTGGTTAAAATAGGTCTGTACCTTTTTTACATGCACTTTGGCAAAAAAATTCAGTCTCTGCCCTTAATTGCCACAGGAAAAGATGCCCTGTCTGATGTGTTTGCCAGCAGCGCTGTGGTCATCAGCCTTTTTATCAGCCATTATTTTGGTATAAATGTAGATGGCTATATTGGCCTTTTGGTAGTGGCTTTTATTGGTAAAAGTGGTTTGGATGTATGTATAGAAACAGGGGATCGTTTAATTGGAGGTAAACAAGATCCTGATTTGCGTGAAGATATTTCTGCTTTGCTATTGGAACAGCCGGGCATTATTGGGATACACGATTTACATATACACGATTACGGTCCCGGTAGAAGTTATGCCACCGTTGATGCAGAGGTAGACGCCAAAGACAGTGTGGTAAACATTCACAGGCAAATTGATCAGGCGGAAAGGCTGGTAGAGGAAAGCTTAAACCTTTCCCTTTCCATTCACATGGACCCTGTAGATGAAAGCGACCCGAAAATGGTAGAGGTAAAAGAGTTGGTAGAAAAATATTTAAAAGGAGTTCATCAAGAGCTGACTTTACACGATTTTCAATATGTATCTATCGGCAAGCAAGTAGATTTATACTTTGATGTGGTGGTACCGGAAAGTTGCTCTAAAAAAGTGGAAGAATTGAAAAAAGGAATAGAGAAATACATACAAAGCCTTTCACCAAAATACCGAAGTATTGTTGACTTTGATATTGAAATGGAAGGATAATAAAGAAAATAAAAACAGGATTTGTAAAAAACACAGAAAACAAATAGGAAATCCTGCTGAAAATTTGTAAATATACAGACGAATTGCTATGGTATGAGTGAATTATTATATTGAAATTAAAAATAGAAAAAATTGCGAGGGCTGTTGAAAAAATGAAAGATAGTTACAAAAACTGAGTAGAATACTTATAGTCCTCTAATATTTTCTATTAGTACTCCAAGGGGGATTCGTGCTGACAAGTAGCCAAGTGATTATCAATCATGTAGATATGGGAACCCTATGGAAAGGGGAAATAGCCAATATTCAACAAGGAAACATGGTCGTTGTAGGCGACGGATTGAACTACCAATAGACCTTGGCATACGAAAAAAGCCTTATTCCTTCAAACTCACCGCTACGTTGCGCCTACTTCTTCTCCAAGTCCTAGTCCGTCCATCTCTACAAATCAAATCCTCACATCCTCACACCCAAAACAGGGGAAGAGAGCCCCTTGGTATATGAAGGGCTTATGGCTTTGGCCATAGTAATTGTTGTTTTGCTAGTTCTTGAAAAGAAAAATGGTCTGGCACCATGTTGGTATTGGTTCTTTTATGTACAGTTTGAAATAAATGATTTGGGGGAAGAACTGACGAAAGAGACAGTACTTAGCCATTTTGTTGGAGAAAACTACGAAACCAAGGCCTCTACCATAGAGAATCATCAGTTAAAGGAATCCCCTGTAAATGCCAAAGGCACTTATACAGAATAGGACAATATATATTGTATGTAAGTTTTATGTAAAGCATGTAAATATTACTTGCAAAGTGTCCTATATAACATTGAAGCACCTAATTTAGAGGAGAGTGGCGATAAGTTTTTGGCTGTAGATTCGGATGGAAAGTTAACTGGTTTGTTTACCATAAATTCAAAAAATATTTATTTGCTTTATACTGAATTACCAAAAGGAAAAGTGATAGAGGGCTATGATCTTATCAAAACCCCGAATAATGCCAAGGGGACCTTTACAGAAGAGGACATTACTGTAACCTATGTTTATAGAGAGAAGGATCCGGAAATCCCGGTAAATCCAGGAGATCCAGGAGCGGGAGAAGATTAGTCACTATCCCTGTATATGCCTTT
>CAZEIB010000328.1:0-2224 GCA_964511785.1 uncultured Oscillospiraceae bacterium | reverse complement strand
CCAAGGAATATCGTAATCTACAAGAGGAATCTCGTCAAAGGAAATGAGACCTTGAGGAGGTTCAACATCGGAACGAACGGGACGACGAATAATGTCTTTAGCTACAATAGTTTGGGCTTCTTTTCCAATAACAAAATCATAGAAAACTTTAGCATTATCAGGATTAGGACCATTTTTAATTAAAGCAACACCATCTGGAACGGCACTAGTACCTTCCTCAGGATAGACTAAATTTACTCCTTCAAGTTCCATTTTATCATTCATAAAGTTATATACGGAAGATTCTAAGGTAACGGCTACAGGGTACTCACCATCGGCACACATTTTGTATACGTCTCCAGAAGATTGGAGTAAAATGCCATCAAGGTTTTTTACAAAGGTATCCATATATTCCCAGCCTTTTTCGATAGACTCTTGAGCAAATAACATTGTTACTACAGAGGTAAAGGCAGAACCGGAACGGCTAGGATCGCAAAAAGCAATTTTGCCCTTCCATTTTTCATCTAATAAATCGTTCCAACTTTTTGGGGCATCTTCTTCAGTTACCATATTGGTATTATACATAATTACAATAGGTAAAGAGGTGAAACCGGAATAATGTTCAAATTTATTAGCAGGAGCTAAAAATTCAGCTTCAGGGGAATCGTATTTTTCGTAGAACTCTACATAGTTTTGTAAGGATTCTACACCACCGCCCCACATAATATCAGCTTGTACATTTTCTTTTTCAGCAGCAATTTTGTTTAGTAGCTCACCAGTACCGGCATATTGAATATCTACTTTGATATTAGGGTATTCTTTATTAAAAGCTTCAATAATAAAGTCTTGGTAAGTTTGCTGGTGAGAAGTATAAACAGAAACATTTCCACTGGGGCTTTCAGCTAAAACAGATAAACCCAGTGTAAGAACGAGGGAAAGAACCATTAGGAAAGAAAATAATCTTTTCATGAGGTATGCACTCCTTTTTATTTTTACTTATGTTAATTATACTCTATCTTAGAAAATATTCAAGTTATAAGATGGATGAATAGAAAACTATGTTTTTTCATTAAAATAGTATATAATAAAATTAATCAAAAAATCATCTTTTAATGAGCATTGTAGAATAGGGGGATTTTAATGAATAAAATTATAGCCATTAGCAGAGAATATGGCAGCGGAGGCCGGTATGTGGCTATGCAGCTTGCAAAGAATTTGGATATTCCATTATATGACAAAGAAATATTGACCATTGCTGCCCAAGAAAGCGGTATTAGTAAAGAGTTTTTTGAAGAGTATGATGAAAAACCTACAAGAAGTTATTTGTTTTCCTTAATGGCCAGCTTGCCTGGAAGAAGCAATATTATGGATGGAACCACCTCCTTACCATTAAACCACAAAGTATTTTTAGCTCAATTTGAAGCTATTAAAGAAGTGGTGAAAAAAGGACCTTGTATTATTGTAGGTAGATGTGCTGATTGGGTACTACAAGAAGACCCAAGGTTATTAAAAGTTTTTATACAAGCACCAATGGAGGTTAAAAAAGAGAGAGTAGTAAAATATTATGGGGTTAAAGCTGAAAAAGCAGAGGACACGATTAAAAAAACTGACAAA
Organism: uncultured Oscillospiraceae bacterium; assembly: GCA_964511785.1. GTDB lineage: Bacteria > Bacillota > Clostridia > Christensenellales > Aristaeellaceae > CAYFQH01. The sequence continues at coordinate 631 of CAZEIB010000328.1, read as the reverse complement.
CAACGTGCAAACTATTATGAGTACTATACTTCAAATAAATGGGGGAAAAGGCAAGGATTTGACCTTTGTGTAAATGCCGGACTTTTAGGAATTGAAAATACAGTAAAATTAATTGAAGAATTTATTCATTTAGCATAAGTTGTTATAAAAAGCCTTTCAACCAGTTGGAAATAATTGGTTGAAAGGCTTTTTTATGTGTAGTAATATGTTGAATTATCCTTAATAAAGGATTATAAACAAGAAAAAAACAAAAAGATAAGAAGTCCAGTTGACTTTAGCGCACTAGTGTGATAACATGCTAACATAACATGAAGAAAGGATGAGGGATATGAAAAAGATCTTAGCACTATTATTGGTTTCATTACTTATTATATTAACAGGATGTAACCAAGGAACTCATCCTAACAACACTAAAACCAGACTGGAAGCTATTAAAGAAAGAGGATACCTTGAAGTAGTTACAGAACCCTATTTTGCGCCGAACGAGTTTATTGATCCATCTAAAAACGATACGGAAAAATATGTTGGTAGTGATATAGAACTTGCAAAATTGATTGCCGATAAAATGGGAGTTTCCTTAAAAATTGTTCCTCTGGAATTTTCAGCAGTATTGGCCGGGGTTTCAACAGGG
>CAZEIB010000327.1:0-2241 GCA_964511785.1 uncultured Oscillospiraceae bacterium | reverse complement strand
GCATCCTTGATTACTCGCACCACTAACGACGTATCCTCTGTCCAAATGGTAATTTTTATGATTATGCGCATGGCATTCCAGGCACCTATGATTGGCACGCTCGGCGTTGTTCATGCACTCGGTAAAAGCCCGGGTATGTGGTGGACAATTGCTCTGATGGCTGCCCTGCTTCTCATGTTGGTTGGAATCATTTTCTCTCTGCTTACACCGAAATTTAAGGTTGTTCAGAAATTAGTTGACCGCTTAAATTTGGTGATTCGGGAAGACCTCTCCGGTTTGCTGGTTGTTCGTGCTTTCAACAAAGAAAGTTTCGAAGAAGACCGTTTTAGCAAAGCCAACAGCGACGTAAGGGACAACCAAATTTTCATCGGTCGCACAATGGCTTTTGCTTTTCCCTTTATGAATATCATCATGCAAGGCGCTCAGGTTTTAATTATCTGGGTCGGTGCACGTTTTGTTGCTCAAAGCTCAATGCAGGTTGGCGATCTAATAGCTTTCATGCAATACGCCATGCAAATATTCTTCTCCTTTATGCAACTTTCAATGCTCCTCATCATGATCCCTCGGGCTGCTGTTTCCGGGGATCGAATTGCTGACGTTTTGGAAACGGAAATTGTGATTAAAGATCCGCTTGAACCTCAAGATTTAGCCTTACCGATTAAAGGCTTGGTTGAATTCCACGATGTCGATTTTCGCTATCCGGACGCAGAGGCGGATGTCTTACACGATATCAGTTTCAGAGCCGAACCGGGCAAAACTACCGCTATTATCGGTTCAACCGGTTCCGGCAAGTCAACCTTAATCAATTTGCTGCCGCGCTTTTTTGATGTTAGCAAAGGCGCAATTACAATTGACGGGGTTGATATTCGCGATATCACTCAGAAAGAATTGCGCGATACTATCGGTTTTGCACCTCAGAGAGGGCTGCTTTTCAGCGGTACAGTTGAAAGCAACCTCAAGGTCGGGAAAGCTGATGCAACTGAAGTAGAAATGATTGAAGCAATCGAAATTTCTCAGGCTGCTGATTTTGTGCTTGACAATCAAGACGGTTTGAATATGGAGATTGCTCAGGGCGGAAGCAATGTATCAGGCGGTCAAAAACAACGGCTTTCAATCGCCCGAGCAGTAGTTAAGCGCCCACCAATATTCATTTTTGATGACACTTTTTCGGCGCTCGATTACAAGACCGATGCGATATTGCGCGCTGAATTAAACAAAAAACTTAAAGGCAGTACTGTTTTGATCGTCACCCAACGCGTGGCAACTGCTAAAAATTCTGACCAAATCCTCGTTTTGGATAACGGTCGCTTAATTGGAAAGGGCAAGCATGATGAGCTGATGAAAACTTGCGAAACCTACCACGAAATTGCCAGTTCCCAGCTCAGTGAGGCGGAGTTAGCATGAGTAATAACACACAATCTATAGATAAAAATAAAGCTCCGGTCAGCAATCGGACACCACATAGAAGACCAGGAGGTGGCCCAGGCGCTTTGATGCCCGGTGAAAAAGCACGCGACTTTAAAGGCAGCATGGCCCAAATGCTTCGCTATCTGGGCGGCTACAAGTGGCCAATTCTGATCACCATGGTTGTCGCAGCTGCTTCAACTATTTTCTCCATTTTTGGCCCCCGAACTTTGGGACGCGCTACTACTGAACTTTATCAGGGTGTCATGCGCATGGTCCAAAACAACCCAGTCGGGATTGACTTTACCGCCCTGGGCCAAATTTTGTTGCAAGTACTCTTTTTGTACATGATTTCAGCTCTGCTTGGCTTAATTCAAGGCTACATTTTGTCTCAAATATCTGCCAAAATAAGCTATCAACTGCGAAATGATATTTCCCATAAGATTAACCGCCTCCCCCTTAGTTACTTTGATAAAGTTACCCGAGGTGAAGTGCTATCTCGCATTACAAATGACGTCGACACAATTAGTCAGACGCTCAACGAGAGTCTTTCTCAAATTATCACTTCACTAACCCGCGTTGTTGGTATTTTGATCATGATGTTTGGGATTAACATCTGGATGACCCTGATTGGTCTGCTGATGGTACCTTTCTCGATGGTAATCGTTCGCCTCGTAGTGGGAAGGTCACAGAAATATTTCTTCCAGCAACAGGAATATCTTGGTCACATCAACAGTCACATTGAAGAAATGTATGGCGGGCATACGGTCGTTAAAGCTTTCAATGGTGAAAAGGCAAGCATCGCAAAATTTAAGGAAATAAACGACACGCTTTACA
>CAZEIB010000326.1:0-2243 GCA_964511785.1 uncultured Oscillospiraceae bacterium | reverse complement strand
CTGCTGTATTTTTGATAGGTAGATTGCATTTTGAATTGTACAAACAAACTTACAATAGCAATAACAATAAAAATGAACCAATCGTTTGGAGAAAAGAAAATCATAGTATAACCTCCTTGAAGAACAAAAGTTCTCTTATATTATACTATAACAATTTTTTACTTAGAACAATAAAAAAAGAATATTGTTTACCAAAAATTCAAAACTTTACATTTTAAGGGAACAAAAAACCTTTGTCAGTCGTTATATGTTTGAAACAATTAAGCTTGTCACAATCCTTCCCATAGGTTATGATATAGAAGAACAATTATAGCTATAAAAAGACTTGAAAAAGCTTATTGGTATTTAGTAATTCAGGAAAGAAAGGACTGACACGATGAAGCATAAAATCAATAAAAAGGGAATATTATTGATGCTGTTACTATTGGCAACCTTCATCCTGAGTGGATGTATGATGACCCCTCCTGACGAAACAGCAGGGTTAGATAATCAAGGGGGAGGTCAGAGCATTGTTGCTTATACTACCCCATCTCCCAGCCCCACCCCAACCCAAACGCCGGTTCCTACGCAAACGGCCCCGCCTGAAACCTCTCCTAATATTGGTCTTACCGGGGCAGATATTTTCAATCCCAGTAATCAAACAGGGCAGGTGCCTCAAACAGGGCAAGAAGGTTTAATAGGCATTCTTCCTACGAAGGCACCAATATCAACTACTCAAATGTTACCTACCGGTACCCAAACAGTGATTGCTACCAATACTTTAAGGCCAACGGCCACCCCTGTGTCAACAGCAGGTTCTCTAAAAGAAGGAAGTAGTGGGCAGTCTGTTAAAGTATTACAGCAAAGGCTTAAAACTTTGGGATACTATACTGGTTCTGTGGACGGAACCTTCGGTAAAGGAACAACCAAAGCAGTAGAAGAATTTCAAAAAGTAAATGGATTGAATGTAGATGGTAAAGCAGGAAAGTATACTTTAGATAAAATTAACAGCTCTAACGCAAAGAAAAAACCTGTACCTACCAATAAAGTTACAGCTAAACCTACAGCAAAGGTAACGGCTACCCCAAGGCCTACGGCAACGCCTAATTTAACCAAAGAAACCTATTTTAGAATGGGAGATTCAGGAAAAAATGTTTCTCAATTGCAAGATCGGTTAATTTACTTGGGTTATTTGAGTGGTTCTTCCGATGGCAAGTTTGACACAAGAACAGAAGATGCATTAAAGGCTTTTCAAAAAAGATCGGGCCTTTGGGATGACGGCGTGGCAGGCCCGGATACCCAGCGAGCTCTTTATTCGCAAGGAGCTAAAAAAGCCAATAATGTGGTAGCTCATATTGGCACCTTACGCCCAGGAGACAAAAACAATGGTGTGCGGAGTATGCAAAAAGAGCTGGCATTGCTTGGATATTTAAAAAGCAATCAGGCTGATGGGGCTTACGGAGACACTACAAAAACGGCAGTAACCAATTTTCAGCGGATGAATAATTTAAGTCCTATTGATGGTATTGCTGGAAGCAAAACCTTGGAAAAACTTTATTCCGGCACAGCGGTTCGTTATGACGGCACTGGTGGAAGTGTAAATGTAGATGATGTTCCTTCCAGCGAAGGATACGTTACTTTACGGCCAGGTGCCTCAGGCAAGCAAGTAAAAAATACTCAGCAAAAACTGAAAGACTTTGGCTATTACTCAGGTTCTGTTGATGGGAAATATGGGAACGGTACTACAGAAGCAGTGAGTGTATTTCAGTTAATTAACGGTTTAAAAGTAGATGGTATTGCGGGGGTGGCTACTCAAAGATTAATGTTTGGCCAAACGGCCAACAACCCTTTAAAATATAGCCCCTTGCGTCCCTATTCCGAAGGAAGTGCCGTACGCACCATGCAAAGCACCTTAACAGAACTTGGTTACTATTATGGTACTGTTAACGGGATTTATGGAGATAGCACCATTGATGCTGTAAAGAGATTCCAAAGCAATAACAGCTTAAAAGCTGACGGTACAGCAGGTGGAGACACCTTGGGGCTTATGTACTCAAGCTTTGCTCGTCCGGCGGGAAGTTCTGGAAGCAGTTACGAAACTTTACGAATCGGTTCTCGTGGTGGCCAGGTGACAGATGTTCAAAGCAGATTACAAGACTTAAAATATTTAAGTGACAGTTTTAAAATTTCTGGAGAATACGACTATGCTACTGCAGAGGCTGTTAAAAAATTCCAGCAACGAAATGGCCTTAAACAAGATGGTA
>CAZEIB010000325.1:0-2243 GCA_964511785.1 uncultured Oscillospiraceae bacterium | reverse complement strand
TATTAAACTCAGCAATTAAAGCCTCAGCCTCAGCATTCTTATCAAAGATTTTACCCAAAGCAGTCGTCGTCTCAATAAATCCATTCACAAGATTCTCTCCAGGTGAATCAGTATTTTCAGACACATCAATGTTTAAATCAATCACGATCGCATTAGGAACAAGCGCTTTGATATCCTCATAGTAACTAGCAAATCTTTGTCCAACAATAACAACATCCGGATTAGCCGCCGCAATAAGCTCTAGCTTTGGGTCGCGATGGTTCCCAATATCTAAAATAGAATCATTACTCACATAAGAAAGTTCAGAAGGCATAACCGCAATTGGAGCCGCCACTAATTCAATGCCCCAGTCATCCAATGTTTCAAAAGTTCTATTATCTAAAGAAACAACATTCTTAGGATTAACAGGAACCATCTGTGTTCCATGAGCATCCGTTATTTCTACAGTGTCGGTATTTGTCGAATCGTTATTTGTATCATTATTCTCTGCCGGAGCACACGCAACTAGCATGAGCATTAAAGCGATAAGAATTACAGGAATTCTGTATATTTTTGACATAAATCTTCTCCTATTGTCTATACTATATATTTTTAAAAGCCTTGAAGTTTAACGACATTACGGTCATAAGCATCCTTTAATCTCATTGAAAAATAGCCAACCTTGACTAGTATCAGTTTGAAACATAAATTCATTAGTGATATGGAAAAACACTCAATGCTTAATTAAAATAATGAATTAAATATTTTACAAAAGAGAACATATTTTTGTATCCTTTGTCACCATACTTTTCTACAACAGTTATTGTAAGCTTTAACTAACTTTTAGTCAAGAAATACGTTTCTAACATTATCTACCCATTTTTTGAAGTATTCAACTTAGGCTTCATGAGTTTTGAGTATCCAATCTAAAGCAACATCCACCACTAAGCTCACAATGTATCCATAGACTGTATATAGTGGTAGCGTAATAAAGTAAACATTCCAGAAATCACTTGGATAACCCCTCATTAGCAGTAGTCCACTGATAGAATTAACAGCCGTAAAGAAAACAGCCGGTAGAATTGTCTAAACCAAAAGAGTACCAATACGCCCCAACTGTGGAAAATATTTTTTACTTAGCCTGACTCCAATCATCCCAGCAGGAAATATCAAAGACGCAATAAGAGCAACAATGACTTGAATGAGAATCATCCATAAAATATCAGGAAAGACAATCGTACCAGAATTAACAAATGACATCAGAACAGTCATTACAAACCCCATTAAAATAGGAAATAAATAACGCTTTTCTCTCATAAAAATACCTCCATAGAAAGCATAGCTCAAATTTGTTAACGACTCAACTAATAGTCATGCTCGAATATTTTAGTGAACCCAAAGGTGAACAGCTCTCCATAACCAAGTATGAAAAAAAGTGCTCATCTCTAAGCACTTAAAATGTCTTTAATAAACCAGTAAATTCTTCTTCAGGTAAGTTAGCACCAAAGAGAGGGGAACCAGGCTCTAACACTCGTCCATTTTCTAGAGTCCCTAAATCTAGAGGTTTAAACCCAATAGATTCAATCAGCTTTTTGACTGTATCTTTATGATCCTCATTATTACCACTATACGCAATAACCTTTGGCACCTCAGAGAAACTCTCACCCTCTAGATCATGATAACCCATATGATTAAACGCCTTCAAGACAATAGAGTTAGGTAAGAAGTCTTGAATCATTTCACTCGAAGTTAGATTTGGATCACTAGGAATTCGCTCTAAACCATCAACCTCCCACCAATAATTCATTGCATCAATCACAAGTTTATTATCCAGATATTCAGAAGGAATAGTTTTATATTTACCCAAAGGTAACGCCAAGATAATTATATCAGCTCTTTGTGCAACCTCATGATTTAGAAGGGGTATTGCATTAGGCACAAGCACTTCAATAGTAAGCGCAATATCCTGAACATTTTTAGACCCTGAAATAAGAACAGGATAACCAGCCTTAATAAACAAACGACCTAAAGTAGTCCCAAGTTTACCAGCACCAAGAATACCAATAGTCAACTCACGCTTCATTGAGTAATTCCCTAACACGAGGAATAACAACCTCCCCATAGAGTTGAATTGTCTTTAAACGATGACTACGATATTGGCCACCCATAGAATAGATAAGATCAAAACGACCAATACCCATTTCTTTAATCACACGAGCCAATTTTTGAGCCACCGTTTCAGGATTACCCACAAAGTAGGCACC
>CAZEIB010000324.1:566-2250 GCA_964511785.1 uncultured Oscillospiraceae bacterium | reverse complement strand
TTTTTTATTTACATTAAGTTATAATGCTGTTATATAAATTTGTAATAAAAAACATCACGATTAAAGAAGGTGAATTTGTGAAAAAAGCTAAAAAAGTTTCTCCTACTATGCAAGATATAGCCGATAGCTTGGGTATATCAAGAGTTACTGTTTGGAAAGTATTTGAAAATAAAGCTGGCGTTAGCGATAGGCTTAGGTTAAGTGTTATTGAAAAAGCTAAGGAAATGGGCTATAAAAAACGTTTTATTCCCCATGAAAACGAAATTTTTCCTAAAGCAGCCGATGATATTACAGTAAGCCTAATTATTTCAAGGCCTGAATCAGCTTCTTTTTGGATTAGCATTGTACATCACATTGCAAAAGAATTGGCAAAAAACAAAATAAACTTACTTTATACTTACGTTCCCTCTATTTGTCCGGAAAACTATGAATTGCCCAGCATTATTACTAGCGGAGCTGCCGAAGGCTTTATTACTATTAATGTATATGATGAAAAAATTCTTTCTTTAATTAACAAGCAAAACAAGTCAAAAATCTTTTTAGATATTCCTACAACCTTAGATCCTTGCAATTTGTCTGGAGACGTTGTGATTCTAGAAGGTGAGAAAACCGCAGAAGAACTCACCTACCACTTGTTAGACCAAGGCTATGAAGAACTATCTTTTATAGGTGACATCACTTATGCCCATACCAACAACGAAAGATATAAAGGCTTTTTAGCAGCCCTTAACAGCAGGGGACTAAAACCTTTTAACGAAGGAAACTTCATTTCCTCTATGGGTATTTTTGATATTGAAGAGCAGGTGCAGGCTTTTTTGAAAAGTTTAACTAAAATGCCCCAAGGCTTTGTTTGTGCCAATGATCAACTTGCCTACTTTATCTCTAAATATTTAATAGAAAACAATTATTCTTTACCTAAAGATATTGCTATTACAGGTTATGACGGCGTTGCCGAATATCGCAACGTGGAAGGGCTTGTGGCCACAGCCGAGGTAGATACTGCTACCCTGGGTAGGCGATTAGCAACTAAGCTAATTTTCCATTTGAAAAAACCAAACTTTATTAATCAAGAAATATCTTATATTAAACCTAAAGTTGTTAAATACCCATAGTAGCAGCGCCGGTTCTTAATAAAAGAACCGGTTTTTTTGAATGATTTAATTGAATCTACAACTTTACTATATATTAACCGTATGTTTACAGTTTTTTGGTTTATTTTAACAAAAAAGTGTTATACTGTTTATAGTAGCCTATGCTTTTACTAGCAAAGGTTTGAATAAAGGAGATTTAAGTTTTGGGTGCATCATATCGTAGACAACTGGTTCTAAAAGGTACAGCTATTGGAAAACCTGTTAATTGGATGGGTTTTTATATATTTACTCGATTTCCTATTATGTTAATTACAGGGGTTTTAAGTTTGTTTTCAACCCTTTCTTTAGTTCGCGATTTAGGAAACCTCTCTGCCGGTGCCAACCGATTAATTTCTATTTTTATAGGTGTGGAAGTCCTTCGTTACGGATTGTCCTTTTTCACTTACCGACAAATGAAAAAAACTAAGCCACTTGGATTTTACTTAAATTTTATTATTTTATTAATAGACTGCCTTTCTATTGGGCTTATGCAATATGTGCAAGAGTTTTTGCAAGGGTATGGGCAACAGGGTATTCAACGGGCCTTATTAGGC
>CAZEIB010000324.1:0-537 GCA_964511785.1 uncultured Oscillospiraceae bacterium | reverse complement strand
TCCTAATAGCATTTACTTTATCAAACGAAAAGAAATTTTTTACCTGCCTGAACAAAAAGATGTTTTATACGAAGCCTTTAATCAAATGATGGAGGATAGTGCAAAACAAATAGAATCGGAAATATTAAAGGGAGAAGGAAAAGTTACCCCTTTTACTTTTGTACCACCTGTTAGCGAAGAGGCTCCCCCGCCCCCAGAGCCTGAAGAAAAGGCCGAAGAAATTCGTAGCGATTTGTATACTTATTGTCCCTACTGTGGCGAAGCAATTGAAAAAGACGAAAAAATTTGCCCTTTTTGCCAACGCGAACTATAAACATACTTAATAATAAGGCATACTTTTTTACCACCAAGCCAACTATAAAGTTGGCTTTTTTATTTGCAAAATAATCTTTCCTTCAAAAATAAAAAACCTCCCCTGGTTAGGGGAGGTGCCATTTACTTTATATAAGGAATTAATGCAAACCCAAAGGCAAATTGATTTTCATCAAAACGGTACTTTTCTAATAACTTAGGACCACAACTGTTGGACCCAATACC
>CAZEIB010000323.1:0-2254 GCA_964511785.1 uncultured Oscillospiraceae bacterium | reverse complement strand
CATGCGCCTTGGCATCAGCCGCCCTCCCGGTCAAATGGATCCCAAAGATTACGTTCTCAAGAAATTCATCCCTAACGAGGAAGAACTTAAAAAAATGGTTCTCAACCATGCTCAGGAAGCCGTCGAAACCTTCGTCAACGAAGGCTTGGTTGCGGCAATGAATAAATATAATGGCGAAGTTGCCTGAAAATCAGCTGACTGAAACAATCCGAAGCCTTCCGCCATATCACGATTTAATTGAAAAAATCGAGGCGAAGGACTTCAGCGTGCAATCCCGTAAGGGCTTGGGCTTGCCGCGTGCTGCCCGTTTAGCCTTGCTAACTGCTTTACACGAAGACAGGCAAAGCCCAATTCTCTTGCTAACCAACCGCTCCGATCGGGCACTTTCGCTTTCAGACGAACTCAATTTTTGGCTTCCGCAGCAAGTCAACTATTATTTTCCCGAGCCTAACCCGCTTTTTTATGAAGACCTGCCCTGGTCACAAACCACTCGCCTTGACCGTTTGCGCGTTCTAACCCAATTGAGCAGCTCACTCATTCCCGGCGCAACAAAGCCAAAACAGCCGATGGTGATCGTTGCTCCAATTCGCGCTTTAATGACCCGAACCGTTCCGCGGCGCAGTTTCATCAAAAACACCTTGAGAATCAAAAGCGGTGATAACCGCGATTTTCAAAACCTGGCAACCCACCTGGTTGGCATCGGTTACGAATATAGCAATATCGTCGTCTCACCCGGGCAATTCTCCCGGCGCGGTGGCATCTTGGACCTTTGGTCGCCTTCTGAAAACCACCCGGTAAGGCTGGATTTCTTCGGCGATGAAGTTGATTCAATCCGTCTTTTTGACCCCGGCACACAACGTTCGGAGGAAAAGCTGGAAGAAACCATGATCTTCCCCGCTTCAGAAATTTTGCCGATTGTGGCAATGCAAGACGGCGAATTGCCCTATAAAATCAGCGAAAAAGATATCCCCGAAATTTACAGCTTCCCTTCAAGCTTAATGGATTACCTCCCCGAGGATGCGCTGCTGCTTTTGGACGGCGAAGAATTCATCGCCGCCGCTGCGAACGACATCGAAGAAGAAGCCATCGCCCGACTTGCAGAAATTAAGAAAAACGAGCCGACTGCAAATCCGAAATTGCCCTACATCACCTGGTCAGAATTGCTCGACAGTGCCGGAAACCGTCAGATGATTGAAATGGGGCACAGCAACGACGGCGGTGGTTCGTCGCTTTCTGCTCTCTTTGACCCGGGTCCGCGTTTTGCCGGCAGACTAAAAGACTTCCAAGCCGAAATCGACCAGCTGAGCGGTCAAAATCAGCCTTGGACGGTTGTTTCGCGTCAGGCTGCCCGCCTCGAACAGCTCTGGAAAGAAAGCCATCCCGATCAAGAAGTTGCTAGAAATAGCTTCATCGAAGGCTCGCTTTCCGGCGGATGGATATTGCGACTCAATCAAAACAGCCGCCATCATCTCTTGACTGACAGCGAAATCTTCGGTTGGAGCCGACCGCAACCGCGTCGCCGTCCTCCGATGAGCACGGAAGCTCCCGAAGCAATTTTTGCCGATCTCAAACCCGGCGATTACGTTGTCCATGTCGACCATGGCATTGGTCAATTTACCGGCTTGCACAAACCCAACATCGACGGAAACCAGCGCGAATATCTGACCATTCAATACAAGAATAATGACGTGCTCTACGTTCCGATTCATCAGGCAGACCGCATCTCGCGCTATATTGGCCCGGACGCTTCTGCTCCGAGCCTCAACGGTTTGGGCGGAACAGATTGGGTTCAGACCAAAAGCAAAGTGCGCCATGCCGTTGTTGAAGTTGCTGCAGACTTACTGGAGCTTTACGCCAAAAGGCAAATGGCGGAAGGCTTTGCCTTCAAGCCTGACAGCGATTGGCAAGGCGAGTTGGAAGCATCTTTCCCTTATATCGAAACGCCTGACCAGCTTTTGGCAATCGAGCAAATCAAAGCCGATATGGAATCGCAACGGCCTATGGACCGCCTTCTATGCGGTGACGTTGGCTATGGCAAAACAGAAGTCGCCTTAAGAGCGGCCTTTAAGGCGGTTGCCAACGGCAAACAGGTTGCTGTTTTGGTCCCGACAACCGTTTTAGCCCAACAACATTATGACACTTTCCGCGAACGCCTTTCTGTTTTCCCGGTTCGGGTTGAAATGCTTTCACGTTTTCGAAGTCCAAAAGAGCAAGATAAAATCATCAAAGATTTGGCGGCTAAAAAAATTGACAT
>CAZEIB010000322.1:0-2273 GCA_964511785.1 uncultured Oscillospiraceae bacterium | reverse complement strand
ACACCTGCAATTACAAGTGTAATGACTACAAGGGCTCCAATAACAATATTGCCCATTAATGCCACTTCCTTTCTGTGGGAGAAAAACTACGCTAAGGCCTTATTATCTGTTTTAGCGCCTTTAGCAAAAAACAATAAGTACAGTACAAAAAGTACAATTACAATGGCTAACACTTGAGGAAAACCAAAGGAATAACCTGTAAAAATCCAGCCCCCTAATTGGTTTACAACAAAGGCAGCGGCGTAGGCCAGTAAGGTCTGGTAGCCGATGGCTGCCCAAGTCCACTTGGCAGAGTTCATTTCCCTTCTAATAGCACCAATGGCGGCAAAACAGGGGGCACATAAAAGGTTAAATACTAAAAAGCTGTAAGCGGTTACTTGGGTATAGTCCATTTGAAGTAAAGTCCAAAATTCGTTTCCGAATTCCGATACTTCTTCTAAACCCGCATATAAAATACCAAAGGTGTTAATTACATTTTCTTTGGCGGTTAAACCAACTACTGTGGCAACGGCAGCTTTCCATTCGCCCCAACCTAAGGGGATAAAAATAGGCGCAATCACTCGGCCAATGGCAGCTAGCATACTTTGTTCTTGTTCTACCATTTGAAAAGAGAAACTGAAATTACTTAAAAACCAAATAGCAGCACTGGATAAGAAAATAATGGTTCCGGCTTTTTTAAGGAAGGCTTTAGATCTTTCCCAAACAGATAAAACCACACTTTTTATCCTGGGAATATGGTAGGCAGGCAGTTCCATAACAAAGGGAGCAGGATCTCCTGCGAAGAGCTTGGTTTTTTTAAGCATAATGCCTGAGATAATAATGGCTAGAACCCCTATAAAATAGGCAGAAGGGGCAACCCAGGCACTTTGTGAAAACAAAGCCCCTGCAATTAAACCAATAATGGGTAATTTTGCACTACAGGGTATAAAGGAGGTAACCATTACCGTCATTCGTCGATCTTTTTCGTTTTCTATGGTTCTACTGGCCATAATGGCAGGCACGCTACAGCCGGTACCAATTAACATAGGAATAAAAGATTTACCGGACAAACCGAATTTTCTGAAAATCCTATCCATAATAAAGGCAATACGAGCCATATAACCACAGTCTTCCAAAATGGCTAAACATAAAAACAGAACCATCATTTGAGGAAGGAAACCAAGAACGGCCCCTACCCCTGCAACAAAACCGTCAAGAACCAAGCTTTGAAGCCAGGGTGCAGTGCTCATAGATTCCATCCATCCGCCTAAAGCAGCGGGAATGGTTTCGCCAAACAAACTTTCATTTACCCAGTCCGTGGCCATGGTACCTACTGTTTGAATAGAAACATAATATACCAAAAACATGACCAATACAAAAATAGGCAAGGCCAAAAAACGGTTGGTAACAATTTTATCTATCTTATCGCTGGTGGTTAATAGGGGGTTGCTTTTCTTTACCGATACCTTTTTCAGTAAATTGGTAATAAAAAGATAACGCTGGTTGGTAATAATACTTTCTGCATCATCATCTTCTTGTTTTTCAATGGCGGTAATATAGTTTTCAATGGTTTCTTTTTCTTCTTTAGTTATGGTTAACCGTTTAAGAATCAATTCATCCCGTTCAAAAACTTTTACGGCAAAAAAGCGGTCCATATGGGCAGGCACTTGAGAATGAATAATGGCAGTAATTTTTTCTAAAACGTCTTCCAAATCTTTAGAAAAAATAGAAAGGGAAAAACCTTTTATGCTGCTTTTAGCTAAAGCAATAGCATCTTCCGCTACTTCTTTAACCCCTTGGTTTTTAACGGCACTGGTTTTAACTACATTTACACCAAGGGCACTACCAAGCTTTTTAATGTCAATGGTGTCTCCTCTTTTTTCCACCACATCTATCATGTTAAGGGCAATGGTTAAGGGAAAACCTAACTCAATCAACTGGGTGGTTAAGTATAAATTTCGCTCTAAATTACTACCGTCTACCAAGTTAATAATAGCGTTGGGATGCCCATCAATTAAGTAGTTACGGCTAATAACCTCTTCTTGAGTATATGGCGAAAGGGAATAAATACCGGGTAAGTCTTGAATCCAAACCTCTTTACTACCTTTTAAGCGACCATCTTTTTTTTCTACAGTAACACCGGGCCAGTTGCCTACATACTGGCTGGAGCCGGTTAATTCGTTAAACATAGTGGTTTTTCCGGAGTTAGGGTTACCTGCAAGGGCAATTTTTATATCGGCCAAGAAGAATCTTCCTTTCTATAACAGGTAATTTGTTCAAATACAATATCAAAG
>CAZEIB010000321.1:0-2277 GCA_964511785.1 uncultured Oscillospiraceae bacterium | reverse complement strand
GTGGGCATAAAGGACCTCCATTTCCAAATGATATTTAGCAGCCACCTTTTCAATGGCTTTTAAAGATTCTTCTTGGGGCTGGTGCATAACAAAACGCAAATTGGCGGTAACACTGGCACTTTGGGGAATGACATTAGCGGCATTGCTACCTTGGGCCATGGTAAAAGCACAGGTAGTTTGAAGCATGGCACCTCCCTGAGGGCTAATAGAGCCCATTACTCTTTTAAGCAGAGGCCCTGTAAGCCAAAGGTTACCAAAAATCATTCGATAGGGTAGGGACATATAAGGGGCCAAAGTAGAGAACATATCTTTTACAGGCTTTGAAATTTTTACAGTAAAGGGACTCTTTTTTTCCACTTCCTGTACAAAGGCTGCAAGGCGGGCAACAGGGGTGTTTTTAGGTGGGGCAGAAGCATGGCCTCCTTTTGACTTTGCTGTAAAACGCACATTGGCATAGCCTTTTTCTACAATACCAACCATGGCAAAATAGTCCTTTAAGCCAGGCATGGGGTTGGCAATAACCGCCCCGCCCTCGTCAGAAACCAAATCAAAGGTTACCCCTTGATCTAAAAGCATTTGCACTATGGTAGGGGCAGTATTACCCATGGTTTCTTCATTGTTGCTACTTACAATGTATACATCACAAGGTGGGGTGAAGTTTTCTGATAAAAGGCTTTCCACAGCTTCCAAAATAGCGCAAAGGCTACCTTTGGTATCTACTGCACCTCGGCCCCACACCTTTTCATCATCTACGTGGCCGGAAAAAGCTTCGTGGGTCCAAGTGCCTTGGGCAGGCACTACATCGCTGTGGCTCATTAAGGCAATAGCTCCTCTGGTAGAATCACTTCCTTTCCAGTGATAAAGCAAACCGTTTTCTTCCACAAGGGTTAAAGAGAGATTTTGATGAATAAGGGGATAGTTTTTTTGTAGCACTTCTCGCATATCTTTAAAAGCTTGGTGGGTTTTTGCCATATCGGCAGTAGGATCGTTAATGGTGGGGCATTGAAGAATATCACTTAAGTGGTGAGCATAAAGGTTAGCTTTTTCTTTATCAATGGGGGGAGGAGAAGTTAAGGGAAGGGCCTTTTTGCCAATAAGCAAGGCATTAATGAAGGAAATAGCCAATACAAGGAAAAATAAAACCAATAAAATCAGTAAAATAGTACCAATCATACAACCTCTTCTTTCTTTTAATGGGTGGATTAAATTTTGTTTTTCTTATATAAAATACGGGCCCAACCCATAGCCAATAGCGCACTAATGGGAATTAAAAAGCCTACTTGACCACTGGCGGCAGGTATGAACAAGCAAAGAACCACCATAACGCTAAGGGGAAGTATGGCAATTTTAGGGGCTTTAGTAAAATAGGTAAAGCCAAGGGCACCAAATAAGGCAGGTAAAATATTATCAAAGGCAGGTTGAAGGGCAGGTGCCTGTAAAATAGGCTCTAAAGGAATAATAAGCAATACCCCTAAAGCAATAACCACACAGGTAACCAAGGCAGAGGTTGCTACAGAAAGAGTGGACACAATTTCGTTTTCTTTGGTTCCAAATTCGGTGCCAACAATTTCTCTGGCATTCATGGCACAGGGAACTTTTAAATTGCTTAAATTACCGGTGATAAAAGCCAAATAAGTAGCTCCGGTACCTAGCATTGGGGCATAGGTTAATACTTCAACAATGCCAGTGGGCACATAAATAATACATACATTTAGTAAAGCTGCCCAAAAGCCTTTCATTTGAAAGGGAACCCCCAAATATAAAGCAATGGCAAAAGGAACTAAAAGCATTAGCACAAGGGCAATGAGGGACCAAGCACGGCCGCTTCGATGCATACTGTTATCAAAGGGATCGTTTTTAACAACGGTTTTTTTACTCATTTACATAACCCCCAATAATCTAAATACTACGGCAGATGCCATGGCAACAATCATAGACAAAGATAAATCAAAGTTCTCAAGCCACTTTTGATTTTTTTTCTTTTTAAGCCAGGTGAAAATTCCCATCATTAAGGCAGATACTAAAAGCACAATTAAACTTAAATAAGTTACTTGCCCTGTAGCGCCCCCCCTTAGATTGGCAAAGGCCACCCCTACAAAGGCACAAACCATTCCAACAAAAAGAGCATTGAACATAATGTTTCCCCAGCGGTTATCCTTTTCTCCGGCCTTACTAATGCCTTTTTGGTATTTTTTAAGACCGAAAACACAAAATAATGCACCGGATAAAATGGCGGCTGTCATTACAAATATCACAGACACAAAGGCGCTTCCACCC
>CAZEIB010000320.1:0-2283 GCA_964511785.1 uncultured Oscillospiraceae bacterium | reverse complement strand
TAAATAGGATTAAATGTTAAAATGCGTTGCTTGTAGCAATGGGTAAATCTCCATATAATTGTGACAAAGAAGGAGGTTGTTTCCAATGCTAAATGAAAATATTAAATTAATTAGAAAATCAAAAGGACTTTCACAACAAGAGCTTGCTATTAAGCTGAATGTGGTTAGGCAAACAGTTTCTAAATGGGAGCAAAGGTTGTCAGTTCCCGATTCTGATATGTTGATTTCCATATTGGAAGTACTTGAAACACCTGTGAGTACCTTGCTTGGAGAAAACGTCATTGAGGTGCAAGCTGACAACTTAAAGGTGATTTCTGCAAAACTGGAGGACATAAACTTGCAACTTGCCCAGAGAAAAACCACAAGAAAAAGAGCTCTACATTGGTTTTTTATTTTACTGTGTATAGCCATAATAGCAGTTTTTGTAATGATATTGGCATTAGAAAGTCCTTACTTGGGTTGGGATTATAGCGAAGCTGAAGTCGCCATTCTTGGAGTGGCCTTTCACTCATTTGAATGGATTTTTGTTAGAATTGCACCGATTATACTTATTGGTGCAATTATAGGAATTTTTTTGATACGTAAGAAAAAATAAAGGCACTTTGGTTTTAGGCTATAACTTAGATTTTTTGATTTTAAATAAAATGAAGAGGACGAGAGGGGGAAGGTGGACAGTTTTCTTTTTTTTGGCTATGATAATTGCTGTAGCAAAAAAGAAAAGAGGAATACTGTGAATAATACTTTAACCCAAGGAAATGTACAAAAAGGAATTGTGAAGTTTTCCTTGCCTTTATTAATGGGGGCCATGGTACAACAACTTTATAACGTAGCCGATTCTATTATTGTAGGCCGTTTTTTAGGGGCGGATGCCTTGGCGGCAGTAGGCTCTTCCTTTACCATTATGGTGTTTTTAACTTCTATTATGCTTGGGCTGTGTATGGGGGCCAGTGTATACTTAGCCCAGCTTTACGGCGCAGGAGATGAAAAAAAGTTTCAAAACACGGCAGTAACCAGTTTAGTGTTTATTGGCCTTGTAAGCCTTTTTATTAATGCCTTGGTGCTAATATTTACCGATGGCATTTTGCATTTGTTAAATATTCCAGCCCAAGTATTTGTAGAAACCAAAGAATATATTAGGATTATCTTTTACGGGTTTATGGGGGTATTTATATATAATTACTTCACCTCTCTACTTCGTTCTACAGGGAATTCTTTGGTACCTTTCATCATATTGGCCCTATCAGCAGCTTTAAATGTGGTACTAGATATTTTGTTTATTACCACTTTTCAAATGGGGGTAGCAGGAACGGCTTGGGCTACCATTATTGCCCAGGGTATTTCTGCTTTAGGCTGTGGCATGTACTGTTATAGAAAAATGCCACAGATTTTTAAGAATATTAAAAAGGTTAAAATTGAAAAAGATATTGTAAAAACCATTGGTAGCTTAAGTATTTTATCCAGTATTCAACAATCTATTATGAATTTAGGTATTTTAATGATACAGGGTTTAATAAATACCTTTGGGGTAGGAGTAATGGCTGCCTTTACCGTAGGGGTAAAAATAGAAGCCTTTGCCTATATGCCCTTACAGGAATACGGAAACGGATTTAGCACCTTCGTATCTCAAAATTTAGGGGCAGATAACCATAAACGAATTAAAGAAGGTGTAAGGGTAAGTGTAAAATTAATTACCTTTTTTGGTCTGTTCATTTCTGTTTTGGTAATGGTGTTTGCCCCCCAATTAATGAAAATATTTGTAAAAGGGGAAGAATTGGAAATTATTGCCATAGGAACCCAGTATTTGCGTATTACCGGGGCTTTTTATGTACTTATTGGCTTTCTATTTTCCTTTTATGGTTATTTTAGGGGCCTTGGAAAGGTACAGGTTTCTATTTTATTAACAGTGATTTCCTTAGGCCTTAGGGTACTTTTGGCCTATTCTTTTGCCCCCTTATTTGGGGTAGTAGGTATTTGGTGGGCCATTCCCATAGGCTGGCTATTGGCAGACTTAGTAGGCCTTTGGTTTTTAAGAAAAACCGATTCTTTGGGAGAAAAGAAAATGAGATAGATAATTAAACAGTGGCATTGGAAAAATGATAAGGGAAATGTTTGATATAAAGGATGAAAGCTTTTGGAAACAGCCAAAAGCTTTCATCTTTTTTCTTACTGCCAACGATGATACAATTTGGCAATTACTTGTTCAATGGGGGTTTTTAAAATTTGTACATCTTTTATTTGAGGAATGGTAGATAAAGTAGCCATCACCTGTTGTATAGGGGTTTG